>JAPKXR010000374.1 GCA_026394715.1 Methanomicrobiales archaeon
CATTAGATGTAGTACATGACATGGCCCAGGTCCAATACATCCGCATTTACCCCGATAACCCCAAAATCATCATTTTGGTATCAGATAATCAGGGGTTTACGGGCAGCAGGTCAGGCAGACCGAACAGGCCCGGGTATGCACCCGGGTAAGGTTACCTGTAACCGGACCATGACCCAAATACGGCATAATCAGGCTTATTTTCAACCGGAAACGCCTTAAAATCAGCCCAATTCGGCATATTGCTAAAAGTTGGCGATAGTAAGCCCGATCCCGATTCGGGGAGAAATGCGGCAGGTACCCTGCTGTTTTGCGGGCTTCGTATTCATACCCCTGACGACGTACTGGAATATTGGGTAAACGGGCTGGAATTGCGATAGGTGAGGCCGGAAAATGGAGGGATTTTCGTTGAGAGCCCGGCTGCGGAGGCGCAAATCAAGTCCTTTGCTTGCAGCGGTATGCACCGAACGTAGTTTGACTTCCTGAAATCTGGGAAGTGTCATTACGTAGTATGGGCCCCGGTGCGTTGTTGGGAGGGCTACACAATAGCACTATCAAAGATGCATGGTGTTGACGGGTATCATGGTACCAAAAAAGAAAAACTGCATATGCTCAAACTAATAACCATCAGTCTTCGCATCAGGATTCAGTAAAATATACTGATTTTCAGGTTATAACTATGCCAACAATGTCTCAAAATGAGAACCATTTGGATGCTTCAACAGAGATGATCTCCGACAAATGAGCCCAGGGGAAGTGATCATCTTTAATCACCTTTCGGTCCCTGTTGAATTCTAGCAAATTGATTCCATTTAATGTAAATCCAATAATTTTGAATGAGGAATACAATTGAGCAAATAGAAATATCGGACATTCGGCTTCATCCAGTTATTATCTGGTACCTGACCCCGGAATCTTATTCCGAAGTAACTGGGGGATTTCAGACCGCCATTGACAAAACGATTATCGGTCGTATACTTTCTTTCGGGGTCCAACTTTATGCACGGTAATTAATAATGTGGAATCATCAATTTCGAGAATAGCGCGATTGGCTCCGACACGCAGATGACAGTATGGGTACCCCTCACATCGTTCTGTAAAACGGTAAGGATCGTCCCCTATCGATTTGACTTTATCAAAAATTCTCTGTGCAGTATGTTTTGGCAGTTTGCATGAAATCCTTTATTGCCGGATCAGTCAAAACGATAGAATACTTCATCGAAGACCAAGCATAACCCTCGCTTCTTCTGAGGTGTAAACCCGTCCCTGTCTGATAGACTCTTGAGATTCGGCAATGTCTTTAAGATCCTGCTCATCCAGATACGCATCAGGATTTTTGCATTTCCGTTTGATAAGCTCAGGCATACAATTGTATTGCTTCCCAAGATTATCAATTCTCTGATGGGGATAAATCCGCTCGATAAACCACAGGATCGGATTCACTCAAAGGAAACTCCAAACGTCCATCACTACCTCCCAGCTCACTCGCGGGAAGTCTGATAGTGCATTAAATTGGTATTTCTGGTTACTCAACTTCCTTTCAGCAACAACAGAAATCTCGCACTCTCCTGGGACTGAAAGACCGTTCGATGAAATTCCCCTGCTCCCTCGAATGAATACGCATTTCGTAATGCAAAGATGACCGTTATCCAATCATACCAGCTGGTCGATGATAGCAGGGTAAGGCAAACCGGCGCCATTAAAGGCCCGGATTGATCCAAATGAGGCGATATGAAAATTATTTAGAAATATAGTTAATATGTGGGTATTCTGCTTATCAGGCGGAAATGCGGCGGTTAATGCCCAAAAATGGGGGCCCTGGCAAGAGGTGGTAGGCAAAGGGTGGTGGGGATTCAACCGGCAGAATGTATACTGCGGCCGATTGAAGTTATCGCACTCAAACGATAGCCTCAATAGACACAGTATATCACATTGGTATCGTATCACCTGTTTCTGACAATCTTTTTTTTTAACCACATGATACGGTAAAGTTGATGAAGAAATAAGGATGATGAGATGATATGTGTGAATCGGTAGAGATACCAGGCCCCGGTCATGCAGAGAATCAAAAAACTAAAAAATTTAGACCTGAAGAGACACCGGTTGATGTAATATCACGGGCACTTGAGGTACTTGAAGACGATGATTATATTGACGAGGACACGGAAAG
>JAPKXR010000321.1 GCA_026394715.1 Methanomicrobiales archaeon
CCAGACATCCTGACAGGTGTTTTTTTTAATTTCTGATGCATAACAACGGATTCTGAGGTTTTTATCCTCCGAAACTTTGCAACCAATCTGGTCGAGATCTGTGAAAACAGGGGGGGCCGATACGCAAAGGGAAAATCTTACCCCCCTGACCTGTTGTGAATAGGCACGGGGCATTCAACGAGGTTCAATGGTTGATGCGGCGAACTATCATCCAGGCCTGTGGTACCAGCCAGGGGATACCGGGCAGCCCGATAGTATGCCAAGGTGCGTAAGGGAGGTCCACCGTCACGATTCGAGCCTTTTATCGGCAGCTCACGGTCTCTGGTTGGAACAGGGGACCCTAAAGCTCCCGGATATAGTCATGCAGGGCATGAAGAAACAAGGTATGGCGGGGCATTTGTGGTGAACCGGGTGGACGGGTAAACCAAGGGGTCCTCGTTTGCACAAAATTTAAAAAATGAAAAAGCCAGGGGTCCCGGCAGCCTATGGGACAACCGGATCGGGTTTGCTTTTTAGCTTCAGGTCTGTGCCATATTTTTCTGCATTTTTATCGGCGATCGCCTGGATTTTAGCGATCTCTTCCGCATTTACCTTCGGTTTGAACAGGTGACGGAACCTTTTCTGCTCTTTTAAGTAGGTCTCAACGGGTTTCCGGACAACTTTCTTTACCCTGGTGACCACACCGTCCTCCATCTCGTAATTCACCCAGAGCCCGGTCTCAATTGCAAGTTTTCCGATTGCCAGGGTCTTTTCACCTTCAAATCCCCAGCCAGTACAACAGGGTGCATGGATCTGCACATAACATGGCCCTGGCGTGTTTATTGCTTTCTCTATTTTCTTGACCACGTCTGACGGGTAGGCGATCGAGGCAGTCGCAACATACGGGGCCCCGTGAGCTGCAAGGATCTGGGGGAGGTCTTTTTTCGGCCGGGAATTACCGATTGAACATTTTCCTGCAGGACTCGTGGTCGTGCTCGCGTCATAGGGTGTCGCCCCTGACCGCTGGATACCGGTGTTCATGTACGCCTCATTATCGTAACAGATATAGGTAAAATCATGGCCACGTTCAAATGCACCACTCAGGCAGAGCATCCCTATATCGAACGTCGAACCATCGCCCCCGATAGCGACCACTTTCTCTTTTCTTCCCTGTTTCTTCAACGCGGCTTCAATCCCTGATGCAACCGCGGAATTGTTCTCGAAGAGGGAGTGGATCCACGGTACTTTCCATGCCGTTTCGGGGTACGGGGTTGAAAACACTTCCATGCAACCGGTAGCAGAGACGACAATCACGTCCTTTCCGGTCGCCTTGAGGATCAACCTGGACACGAGGGCGGCACCACAACCCCCACATGCCCGGTGACCGCAATCAAACAGTTCACAGGTTTCAGCCATCAGAGCACCTCCGTACGAAGCCCGTAAAACTGGTCTCCTTTCCCTGATTCTGCGAGAGAGACAATATTTTTAATATCTGAAATCCTGACATCACGTCCTCCAAGCCCAAGTACATACCCGAGTACCGGCATGGTCTTTCCGTACAGTGCATCCCTGACCTCGATTGCCACGGCACCCTTTGCGCCGACGGAGATATTTTTATCAAGAACGGCGACCCGTTTGACATGCGACAGGGCGTCCCTTATCTCATCTGCAGGGAACGGCCTGAAGCACCTGATTTTAAGGAGCCCGACCTTTTTACCCGCCGTTCTCATCTCGTCAATGGCGTCCTTGACAGTCCCGCACAGGGAACCGATCGCGATGATGGCCGTTTCGGCATCTTCAACCCGGTAACCCTCGACCAGCGCTGAATAGTCCCTGCCGAACATCTCCCCGAATTCTTTTCCCGCCTTACTGATCGCATTTTTTGCACGCTTCATTGCCTGGTCGTGTTCGTACCTGAACTCGAGGTAATAGTCCGGTGTCGCGTACATGCCCATACTAATGGGATCATCGGCATCAAGCTTCTGAACAGGTTTGTATGGCGGGAGGAACCGGTCAACGTCCTCCTGTGTGAGCATGTCAACGGGCTCATAGGTATGGGAGAGGATAAACCCGTCAAAGCAGACAAATGCCGGTAACAGGACTTCCGGGTTTTCCGCAACCTTGTAGGCGATATAGTGGAGGTCCGTTGCCTCCTGGTTGTCCTCTGCGTAGAACTGGAGCCACCCGCAGTCACGGAGCGAAATTGAGTCCTGCTGGTCATTCCAGATAGAAAGCGGTGCACCCAGTGCACGGTTTGCGATAGTCATCACAACGGGAAGCCGCATCCCTGATACGTTGAAACAGACCTCGAACATCAGGGCAAGGCCCTGGGACGTGGTCGCCGAATAGGTCCTTGATCCTGCCGCACTTGCTCCAAGGCAGGCAGAGAGCGCTGAGAACTCGCTCTCGACGGTTATATATTCCGCATCCAGTTCGCAGTCTGCAACCATATCTGCTAGTGTTTCGACAATATGGGTCTGCGGGGTAATCGGGTATGCCGCAATCACCTGGGGCCGGGACATCTTCACCGCCTTTGCTACCGCATGTGAGCCTTCTGTGATCTCAAGCATCTACTTCTCCTCCTGTTCCATGGTTATCGCATCTGAAGGGCATTCCTCTGCGCAGATCCCGCAACCTTTGCAATAGGTCTCGTTCGGGATGAAAAATTCGTCCTCGGATTCCTCAATA
>JAPKXR010000308.1 GCA_026394715.1 Methanomicrobiales archaeon
GATTGCACGGGAAAGGATCGCGGCACAAAAGGCAGGGGAATGATAGAGTTGTGTGAGCATCAACCGTCTCCGGCAACTATCTGGAAATTCCAGATAGTTCGATATGCCATGATAAACCGTCTGTTGACAGAACCTGCTCCTGAGAAAAGATTATATTCCGGGAATTGTGGGTTCACTGTCCCCACAATCCGGAGATGGTTCGTTAGATCTTCTTCACAGTCAGTCTTACAATCATTTCCACCTTTGGAGGCTGGCATTTGACTTCATCGAACTGGACTCAATACACAATCAAAGACTTCATGGATAAAGGAGAAGTGGATCTTCAAACCGGTCCTTTTGGTACCCAACTTCATGCCAGTGATTATGTTGATACAGGAACGCCGATGATCAATGCCCGGAATATTGGCTTTGGAGAGATACGAACCGAGAAACTGGAATATTTATCCGAAGACACCGTTAAGCGACTTTCATCCCATTTGCTCCACACCAATGATCTTGTTTTTGGGCGAAAGGGAACGGTTGAAAGACACGTCCTGATTCTTCCTGAACAAGATGGATGGTTTCAGGGAACGGATTGTTTACGCATTCGGTTTAAAAGCAAGTCAATAAATCCGCGATTCGTTTCTTACACATTCCTCACAGATTATCATAAGCAGTGGATGATCAATCAAAGCTCGCACGGTGCGACGATGACTTCTCTGAATCAGGAGATTATTTCCCGCATCCCGCTTAATCTCCCCGATATCCAGCTTCAAAATAAAATCGCCGCCATCCTCTCCGCGTACGATGACCTCATTGAGAACAACACCCGGCGCATTAAAATCATCGAAGAGATGGCGCAGGCAATCTACCGCGAGTGGTTCGTGGACTTCCGCTTCCCCGGGCATGAGGGTGTGCGGATGGTGGAGTCGGAATTGGGGCTGGTGCCGGAAGGGTGGGAAAAAAAGAAAATCTCCGATGTCGCAAATCTGTTTCGTGGACGATCATATGGAAGTGATAATTTAGTCGAGGCCGGGGGGCTGCCTTTCCTGAATTTAAAATGTCTTGTTCGTGATGGAGGATTCCGGAGTTCTGGGATAAAGCGATACCAAGGACCCTATAAAGAAACCCAAACTGCAACTGAAGGAGATATTGTGATTGCAGTTACTGATATGACGCAAGAGCGACGGATTGTCGCACACGCGGCAAGAATTCCTAGAATGGAAGAACCCTTATCTGTCCTTTCTATGGATTTGGTGAAAATTGTTCCAAAAGAAGGAATATATTCCGAATATCTCTACGGACTAATACGTTATTCACCGTTTGCAGATGAAATTAAACAACATGCGAACGGTGTAAACGTCCTCCATCTGAACCCTGATCGAATTGGAGAATATGAATTCCATATTGCTCCAAAAGAATTGCGGCAATCGTACTCGGAAAAAATAGGTTCATATCAAGAAATGTGTGATATTTTACAATTGAAAAACACCAACCTCCGTCGCACCCGCGATCTCCTGCTCCCGAAACTCATCAGTGGCGAGATTGACGTGAGCGGGCTGGACATCCAAATCCCCTCCACTCTTTAACCATACCCTTATTTTGCCCGGTTGCCTAACACCTTACATACGGAAGTGAACGAATGCCCGGGCAGCTCGCACCACAGCGGAGAAAAAATATCGTTATAAAAAAACTCGAAGCAAAAGCCCCGGCTATCCGCACACAATTCGGTGTAACAAAGATCGGCATCTTCGGCTCGTTCGCACGCAATGAACAGACAAGAAAGAGCGATGTCGATGTCCTTGTCGATTTCGCACCGGGAAACGCCACCCTTCATAACTTTGTTTCGCTGTGCGATTATCTCGAAGCGCTGTTCCGGCGTAAAGTAGACCTCTTGACAGAACCCTCAATCTCGAACCTCCTCAGACCCTACATCGAACAGGACGTGATTTGGATTGAAGGATGACCGCCTTCTGTTAACCCATATCCACCGGGAGATCGTGTTTCTCCGGAAGATTAGCGCCGGGCGGAGTTATGACGATCTCTTGACTGACGAATATTACGCGCACGCAGTCATACGGGCAATTGAAGTAATCGGCGAAGCGGTAAAAAACATTTCCACTCCGCTTAAAGGGGAGCATCCAGATATAGAATGGCGGGAGATTGCCGGCATGAGGGACAATGTGATCCATCGTTATTTCGAGATAAACTGGCAGATCGTCTGGAATGTCATCATAGATGATCTCCCGGAACTCGAACCGAAAATCTCTGCACTTCTTAAAGAACCCGGCGTCGCTTCCGGTAGTTCCCGGCATTCCCGCAGGAAATCATGATCTGATACCATGCCCGGCGAATATTCCGAAGATACCCTTGTCGAACTGCCGACCATTGCGCTATTCTCGGATATGCGCTGGGAAACAGCGAACTGTTATACCGAAACCTTCCTTCCCGGTGGCGGAACGCATGGCAGGGAAACCCCCGAAGAAGTGGTTCTCACCCGAAGGCTCCGCCCAGTACTGGTCGCATTTAACCCAAACATCCCGGCAGAAGCAATCGATCTAGCCATCGCCGAACTCACCCGCGACCGGCGAACCATGAGCATCGTTCATGCGAACCGCGAGATCTACCAACTTCTCAAAGATGGCATCAAAGTCTCTTGGAAAAATCCGCAGGGCGAGACCATAACCGACAAGGTGAAAGTCATCGACTGGCAGCATCCGGAGAACAACCGGTTCTTCCTCGCTTCACAATTCTGGATCACCGGCGACCTCTACAAGCGGCGCTGTGATCTTGTCGGGTTCGTCAACGGGATCCCGCTCATGGTGATGGAGACCAAAGCCTCGCACAAGAATCTCAAAAAAGCGTACGAGGAGAATATCCGGGATTACAAAACGGCGATCCCGCAGCTCTTCCAGTACAATGCCTTTGTCATCCTCTCGAACGGCAGCAGGAGCGCGATTGGCACCATCTCTTCTGAGTGGGAACACTTCAACGAATGGAAGCGCATCAACAGCGAAGGAGAGACCGGCATCGTCTCTATCGAGACAATGGTTCGCGGGACGTGCGACAAGGAAAAGTTCCTCGACATCGTGGAAAATTTCCTCCTCTTCTTTGAATCAAAGCATGGCACTATCAAGATCCTTGCAAAAAATCACCAGTATCTCGGCGTGAATAACGCTATCGATACGTTCATGCAGACCGGGAAGACCAATGGC
>JAPKXR010000211.1 GCA_026394715.1 Methanomicrobiales archaeon
TCGACCCGGCGGCTTGCTACCTCGATGTCGGTTCTTTCCATCCTGGCTGTGCAGCAGCAGCCAAGGGTGAGGTTGTTCGCCTATTAAAGGGGATCGTGAGCTGGGTTTAGACCGTCGTGAGACAGGTCGGTTACTATCTAATAGGAGTGTTTGGAGTCTGAGGGTAAGAATGAAATAGTACGAGAGGAACTTTCATTCGTCGCCTCTGGTCGATCGGTTGTCCGACAGGGCAATGCCGAGCAGCTACGCGATAAGGGATAAAAGCTGAAAGCATCTAAGCTTGAAACCCGGCCTAAAAAGAGACTCCGTTGAGGACACGAGTAAAAGACTCGTTTGATAGGCTTGGGATGTACGCACGAAGGCAACGACGTGTTCAGTCCGCAAGTACTAACGTCCAATAACTAGTGCTCACCACGTCAAACCCAGACGAAATCCTGAAGTGCAGACCTATAATTCAAATACACACCATATATGTATTTGGCGCCTTACACGGCTGCCAAGGTGGCGGAGCGGCCACGCGGCTGACTGCAGATCAGCTACACTCCGGTTCAAATCCGGACCTTGGCTTTGGGTAATAGCGGCCATAGCAGTTGGGAAACACCTGGACCCATTCCGAACCCAGCAGTTAAGCCAACTCACGTAGTCTACGGTACTGAGGTACGCGAGTCCTCGGGAACTTTACTTCGCTGCTATTACCCTTCTTACATCGAAAGAAGTGATTTTATTTTATTAGCCTGCTCAAACAGAGCGCTAGCTTGAATTTTATTATCATGGTATCATTGCATCAGAAATGGTTGCACCAGTGTCAAATCTGAATGATATATCATAGTTCATATAATTTAAATCGTTTTTTTGTAAAAAATATAGTGTACGCCGAGTGTATGCCAAAGCACTAACCTTTTCCATTCTATATCGTTACGAAAGATTTAGTGATCCGGATTAGTAAGAAAGAATTTTTGTATGTATGATTTTTCACTACACACCACGTATACAACGAGGTGGAGATACAATTGACCGGAGAACCTCAACTACTGACGGAAAGAGAACGGGTTATCGAGTGCGTGACGACATTATTTGTCAGTATTGATAACCGGGACTGGGATGCAGTCAGGTCATGTTTCACTGAAAACGTTCTGTTTAATACAGCCCTGACCGAAGGAAAGCCAACGTTAGTGTCGCGAGGCCAGATCATTCAGGACTGGAAAGATGCCCTTGATTGCCTTGATGCATTACATCACCAGGTTGGAAATTTCCTTGTTAGGTTTGATGAAAATGAAGTAATTGTGTTTTGTTACGGTATTGCCTACCACTATCTTCCGAATAGATCTAACAAAAATACAAAATTATTCGTAGGAAACTATGATATACGGCTCGTAATGTTGGATGGTGGATGGAAAATTACGGTATTTACGTTCAACTCAAAATTTGTTGCAGGAAATCTGAAACTGGGGGAATAATCGTGTTCTACCCGTTATCTTTTTTTTATTGCCCATATAAACCATTAAAGCAGGTTTGAAAAAAAGTATCAGGTCTTGTGGTGGTTATATCTGAGAGATTCGAATAACGTCGATATCTCAAAAGTGTAATTTTTTTTCTTTGTTATATGTATCTAAAATTTTCCCTGCATATAAACGTGCGATTATATATAGACTGCCGTCTATGATGTGCAGGGAGTATTTGTAATTATGATTAACCTGTTGATCCTTCTGTTAGTTGTTGTGGTAATCTTTGTTATCCTTGGTTTTCTCGGGAAAATAGCGTGGACTATTCTTAAATGGATTATTATTGCTATAGTGATTGTTATTGTAATATCCTGGTTCATTTGATAAGGAAAAGAAGAATAAAGATGCCTGAATTTCCCGCAGGAGTTTTTTTTAATTCACTGCAGTTATGTTTTAAGTAATAAATGCCTGGCATTGCAAGAAAAATACCTAACTCGAATTAAAACCATGTGACTCCATTAGCATGAAGATGACTTTCGGAAGCAATGTGGTGGGACCATTGCTACCAAGCCCAATATATAACCCGTGGTATGAAAATTCGCTGATACCAAGTAAGGCTAGAAAAATTTACGAAATATGCCATGATTTCCATGGATATTTCAGGAGATAGATCAGCACACCTGCAAAAATTATCAGAAATGGCAGTAACTGGAGTGCTGCCGCCAGTGAATAGCGATCTGCGAGAAATCCGAAAATCGCGACGCCAATGCCACCAACACCTAGAGAGGCTCCCAGCATAAGTCCGGACGTGAAAGCGACCTTTCCCGGAAGCATTTCATGGGCAATAGCGACTGTTACGGCAAATCCTGACCATAAAGCAAAACCGAAAACGAGGAGCGAAAATACCGAAATAATCCCGCTGGTTAAGATAAACCCATAAAAAGACGGGATTGCAAGGACACTCCCCGCAATGATGTACTCCTTGCGTCCAAAAATATCTGATAGATAACCTCCGGCGAGCTGTCCTGCTACTCCTGCGAGAAGCATTGCGGATATCAGGATATCTGCGGATATCAGGTCAAGTCCACGGCTCATCAGGAAGGAGGGAAAAAAAGCCAGTGCACAAAAAATAGTCCATGCACGGAGGGTTGAGGCAGAAAATAAAGGTATTATCGGGCGGTACGTTGCCAGAGGTAACGGTTCACCTGATTTTTTTATTGTGACCCGGGTCATAACGTTCTTCACCGGAAACGATTTCCAGAGCATAACCGCCATCAGCAGTGCAGGAATTACTAGCAATGGAAGTCCTGAAAGACCAAAATAGAATATTATCGCTGCGGCAAGGAGTGGCCCGACTGCATATCCTAAATTTCCACCGACAACGAAAAAAGAAGTTATTTTACCGCGATTTTCCGGGGTACATAACCTGTTGACAATTGAAAAAGCATTTGGGTGGAATGCTGCATGGCCGAGTGCTGCAAGAGCCGCAAAAAGCAGGAGAAGATAAATATCCCCCGAAAGGCCCATCGCCGAGATAAAAACCGACGATATCAGGAGACAGGCCGCGATATGAATAACAATCCCATACTGGTCGGATATCCAGCCAAAAACCGGTTGCATCATCGAAGAAGTTACGTTGTAGATGGTGACGAGCATCCCTGCAAGGAAATATGAGAACCCATAGGTGCTGATCAGGAGGGGGATGATCGCGGTTACCACCGGGAGGTAGAGGTCGGTAATGACATGTGCCGCAGAGAGCCATAATATCGGTATGGAATCGTTGGTATTTTCTGTCATTGTGGCGAGTTACACCTGTTCATGTGAATGATCTCGACCCTGATGTTCTGGACCTCTTTCCGATGAAAATGGAAACAGTGCCTGATTGGGAGCACCGCCTCAATTGTTTCCTGAACGTTAGCCCGGCCTTTTACATAGGACCTGACAAACGGTATTGAACCTGTATTGGCAATCATGTAAATTTCATCCCCGGCATCCAGTGCACAGTCGATAAAAGCCCTGTCTGCGTGCAGAACCTGGGCCCCAAACGGCGGGTTCATGACAATCGTATCGTAGTGATCGGGTAGTTTTGTTGAAGATGTAATATCCGCCTGGAGAAAACCTGCCGTCACTGACAATTTTTCTGCATTCTGACGTGCAATTTTAAGGGCTTTCTCATCGATATCGATTCCTGTAGCATGTTCTGCACCAAGAAGGGCCGATCCGATTGCAAGGATACCCGTCCCACAACCGAGATCACAGGTTTTTTTACTTGTAATATCCCCGTTCAGGGCGGCATGGAACAGTAGCCTGGCCGCGAGCGGGGCCGAAGTTGAATACTGCTCCAGGTTAGCCGCAGGGGATGAAAAACCAGCCACTGTTTCGAGGCGTATTTCAAGCTGGCGCAGTTTCATTTCAGGCGATCTCATCGATCTGATAATCTTCAAATGTCCTGGACCCACATACAATCTCAAATTCCTGTGGGCTGATTACCGGGACCGGGAACCGGTCCTGGTCATCATAGGCAAGGCGAGGGCAGGCTGTGTTTACATAGCAGGAAAAACCCAGGTACAGGAGTTCGTCTGGAGAAACCTCACGCAATACAACAATGAAGGCATTTCTTTCCATCGTTACAAGACGTTCTGCAAGTTTTCGTCTTTGCTGTCCACTCTTCAGCGAGAGGATGATGCCAAAATTTTTAGCTTTTTTTGCAACTTCAGTGAGGCCGAACCTCCGCCTGAGAAATCTCTCTGCACTGACAACTTCAACCGTCCGGCAGTAGGGGTCAAGGGCTACAACACGGGCACCTGTTGCAAGCTGGACGCCAAGGGGATGAAACTGGCCGGTACCGACAAACAGGATCTCTGATTTATTACATTTCCTGGCAGCGCCATAGGAACAACCGAGTACCTGGCCCGGGTTTGGTGCACGGGCCCCTCCGTCTACCGAATGGCATGTAATTCCCCGGGACGCCAGGTATGTTACCATTGCCGGGACCAGGTGCGTATGCTGTACTGTAGTGACCAGCCCGATATCCTTCGAGACGAGGTGTGGGATAGCGAGTCCAAGCACGCCGGTATCAAAGTCCATCAGGTAAGGGTCATAGATAATGTACGGGGTATCATCCAGTGGTGAGTGGCCAAAATGGACGACCAGATCAACAACCTCAAGAAGTCCTGTCGCCAGGTCACAGGCACCATAACATGGATCGCCGCTGATGACTACAAAAAAACCGGCATCTCTTAGTGCTGATGCAACTCCTGGTGCATTACGTTTCAGCCCCTCAGGGAACTGGAGTGCAATCCTGGTTGCACCTGTTCCTCTTAATTTTCGGACCAGTTCAGAAGTATCGATCAACCACGCGCACCCGGTCTGTGACTTCAATCCGGACAAGTGTCTTATAAGGGTGGTCAAGTTCGGGTTCCCCGCGCTGGATTGCAAAGCAGATATCCGTGACCTCGGCCCCGGCAATCTCAAGTGCTTTTAAGAGGGCCCTGACGGTTCCCCCGGTGCTGACTACATCGTCTATGATTACAACACGGTCACCGTTTGTAATACCATTCAGGTACAACTCCCCTTTTGAGTAACCGGTGGCCTGGTGGACTGCCACCTCTCCTGGTAACTTGTACTCACGTTTTCTGACAATATTCAGTGGAATATCGGTCATCAGGGAAAGGACCGTGCCGATATGGATCCCCATCGCCTCGGCGACGACGATTTTCGTCACACCGTTTAAGTCGAGTGCTTTCAGCATTGCGGCACCAACCTCTCGCAGAAGGGAAGGATCGACAATCGGTACGCCATCTGTTATGGGGTGGATGAAATAATTATATTCTCCTCTTTTTACAATCGGACATGTTTCCAAGGATTTTATAAGACGTTCAAGCATGGTCTTCACCGATATCTCTGATGAATCTTTCAATAATATCCCGGTGGACATGTGGCATACACACAATCCGGAGGTGTCCTTTTCGTGTGCATGATATCCTCCACGGGGGTGGCACTTTTTTTGGTGCGTTAAATGTGGCAACATTGACATCCGGGGTGACCGCCCTGGAAAACCCGAACGTTTCCATTCCCTCAATTAATCGCCAGGTATTCTTCATGCACCCTTGCACGATCGCTTCCATACCGTCCATGCCAAGGTAGTCGAGTACCGCGAGTGCACCGGCCACCGGGCCGCCCGGTCGTGTACCCCCCAGTGTAAACTCCTGTTTTACAGAAAGGTAAGGTGTATCGATAGAGAGTGTACAAAGCATCTCTTTTTCGCGCACAAGAAGACAGCCGGCAGGGATTGTGCTCATCCCCATTTTGTGCGGGTCGACAGCAAGGCTGCTGACTTCCGGCACAAGGAAATCGAACGGTTCATGGTGGTCGAGGAACGGAATTACCATCCCCCCGAACGCCGCGTCGACATGAAAAAACAGGTCATGTTTACCTGCAATTTCGCCGAGTTCGGGAATCGGGTCAATCATTCCGTATTCGGTAGTCCCTGCAACACCTACAATACAACAGGTGTTCTTATCGATTGCCTTTTCTGCAGCGCCTGCATCCATCCGGTATTCTGCATCGAGGGGGACCGTGTGCATATCAATACAAAGCATATCGCAGGCCTTCCGAAAAGAGAAATGCACGGACTCAGGGAGGACAACATTAGGCCGGTGCTTTTTTTTACAGGCCTTTGCCATCCTGAGTGCCTGGATATTAGACTCGGTACCTCCTGATGTGGCATAGCCGCAGGCCCCGGTTGCATGGAATAATGAGCCAAGCCGATGGATAAGGGCCTGTTCAACATCCGCGGTCCCCTTAAAAAGACCCGGATCTCCAAGATTGGTCTCCATGAAAAGGTGATGGGCTTTCACCGCGACGGGGTGAGGGACTGTGCACATGGAACTCAGAATAAAATCGTGGTTTGTGTCTTCTCCCCGCTTTAAAGAGAGGTAAGAAAAAATCTCCTCCTCAGTACGCCCATATTTATGCATTACGGTTTCTCGCGTTCTCGAGGATTATTTTTCTTTCAGTACGTGCCACCGTTTCACGGATTTTAGCGACAGCGTCAATATTTGCGGATACGCTACTGATACCATGTTCCACAAGCCACTGTACCATCGGGGGTTCAGAACCTGCCTGCCCGCAAATTGAACATTCAACGTCATATTTACGGCAGACTTCAATTGCATCATGGATGAGCCGGAGAACCGCCGGGTGTTTCGGGTCGTACATCCAGGCGACGTTCTCATTATTCCGATCTATCGCAAGTGTGTACTGGACAAGGTCATTTGTACCGAAGGATGCAAAGTTAATCCCCGCCTCGATGAATTCTTCAATCAGGATTGCACTGCCCGGGATCTCGATCATGATCCCGAGGGTGACATGGTCGACATCAACCCCCCATTCTCTCATCATCGATTTTGCCTGGATAAACTGGTCCGGATGAGAGACCATCGGGAACATTACCCCAAGATTACTGTATCCCTGTTCCCAGAGTCGTTTGAAGGCCTCGACCTGCAGCCTGAACTGGTCTTTGCTCTGGAGGTCGCGCCGTATACCTCTCCAGCCAAGCATCGGGTTGTGTTCTACCGGCTCATTCTCACCGCCGGCCATGTTCCGGAACTCGTCAGTCGGGGCATCCAGCGTCCTTACCCAGACGGATTTCCCGTAAAATGCGTCCAGGACAATTTTTATGCCGTTGTAAAGTTCCCTGACAAATTCTTCTTCCTTGTGATTGGCAATGAACCATCCAGGTGTCTTGTTCAGGCCAAGGATCAGGTGCTCAATCCTGAGTAATCCCACGCCGTCAGCCCCCGTGGCAGCCGCACGGGCAGCTGCTTCCGAAATAGAGACATTAACTTTTACAGAAGTCGCCGTGATAATCTGTGCCGGGGCCGTAATGACAGGTGCCTGAGCCTGCGGCTGCTGGACACTGACGGCACCCTCGTATACAAACCCTTTCTCTCCGTCCACGGTGACTGTTTGTCCGGGTTTCAGTACAATGGTCCCGTTTTTAGTTCCGACAATTGCAGGTGTGCCAAGTTCTCGGCTTACGATTGCTGCATGGCAGGTCATGCCACCCTCATCGGTGACGATGGCGGCAACTTTTTTCATTGCCGGTACCATGTCGGGATTGGTCATCTTTGTGACCATGATATCCCCTTCGCGGACGGCACTGGTATCCCTTGCATCGCGTACGATAACCACTTTCCCTGATGTGATCCCGGGTGAAGCTCCCTGGCCTTTCAGAATTATTGTGCTTCCTGACTCAGTTCTGCCGGATGAGGCAGGGGTACCCTTTGGTTTTATCGTTGTAATCGGGCGTGACTGGAGGATATAAAAGGTGCTCCCAACGATTGCCCATTCAACGTCCTGAGGGATGCCGTAATGATTCTCGGCTATTTTGCCAAACATCGCGAGCCTGGCGACTTCCTCGTCGGACAGGACCTGTGCATCCTGTCTGTCCGGAGATACGGGTACTACTTTCGTGCCATGTGTCCCATCGGCAATGATTTCGATCTTCTTATTCGCAATCAGGCGGTCGACAACTTTCTCAGATCGTTGGTCGAATATGTACTTATCAGGGGAGACCGATCCAGAAACGACTGACTCTCCAAGACCCCATGAACCTTCAATGATGCTTAGCGGTTCACCTGTTACCGGGTGGGTTGTAAACATTACACCCGCTTTTTCCGAATGGATGAGCTGCTGAACGACGACTGCAATATTTACAGAATTGTCATCGAACCCCTGCTTAGCGCGGTAGTAAAGAGCCCTAGCCCCATAGAGTGAAGCCCAGCACATCTGAACCGCCTTCAGAAGGTTTGGGTTTCCCTTGATATTGAGGTAGGTTTCTTGTTGCCCTGCAAAACTCGCATCAGGCAGGTCTTCCGCCGTGGCACTTGACCGGACCGCTACGATCATCTCTCCGGCATCCATCTTCTGGTAGGCCTCCATGATGAGCCGGACCATCGACTGGGGCATTGTTTCCCTCAGCACTGCAGCTTTCGCATTTTCGGCAGCCTTTTCAAGGGCTACGTTGTTCTCGACATCCAGGTTCTCGAAATTCTCAAAAATAGTTTTTTCAAGTCCTGTCTCAACCAGAAATCTGCGGAAGGCATGGCTCGTTACCACGAACGCACGCGGAACCGGAAGCCCGATTACCGCCATCTCTCCGAGTGAGGCCCCCTTACCGCCCACCGCGGCAATATCCTCCTTCCTGATTTCTTCAAGCCATAGAATATCCGGCAGTTCCTTCATGCATGTACCACACTAGTTTCGTTGTTTCTCCAGTAAATAATTGTGCATCCTGAATTACCCCGGATTTTCCTGATTATACTTAGAATAACCTGGCTTATTTTTAGAAAACTATTGAATAGTACCGTGCTGAGTTGATATGGGTTTTAACGTTGAGCTATAGAGTACTTGTCAGCGATCCACTTGCAGAAGAGGGTCTCGCCATACTCAGAACACAGTTTGAGGTGGATGAAAAGACTGATCTGAATGAAGATCAGTTGATTTCAATTATCGGGAATTATGATGCCCTTCTGGTCCGAAGCGGGACTGAGGTCACTGCAAAAGTCATTGAAGCCGGGAAAAACTTACGGTTTATCGGGCGCGCGGGTGCCGGGGTCGATAATATTGATATGAATGCGGCTACCCGGAAGGGAATTATTGTTGCAAATGCTCCTGAAGGCAATACGCTGGCGGCAACAGAACATACCATGGCCATGATGCTGTCACTTGCAAGAAACATTCCCCAGGCGACGGCTTCCCTTAAAAAGAAGGAATGGAAACGCTCTAAATTCATGGGCGTGGAACTGAATGAAAAAACCCTTGGGATTCTTGGCCTTGGGCGGATTGGTCGTGAAGTTTCAAAAAGAGCCACGGCGCTTGGGATGCATATTGTCGGATATGATCCCTTCATCGGCAAGGAAAAAGCAGCCCAGTTTGGTGTAGATTCGATGTCGGTTGAAGAACTCTTCAGGGTATCCGATGTGATCACAGTCCACACTCCGCTGATAAAAGAGACCAAACACTTAATCAATGCAAAGAGCATCGCTACCATGAAGGACGGTGTGCGAATCATCAATTGTGCCCGTGGTGGCATTATTGATGAAAAGGCACTGTTTGATGCGATTAAGTCCGGGAAAGTCGCTGGCGCAGCCCTTGATGTGTTTGAAGAGGAGCCTCCCCTCCAGTCCCCCCTTCTCGACCTTGACCAGGTCATTGTCACACCTCACCTTGGGGCGAGTACCGTTGAGGCACAGACAAACGTTGCAGTTTCCATTGCGAAGCAATGTATATCTGTCCTTGAAGGAGGCTCCGCAAAGTATGTGGTCAATGCTCCCCTCGTACCTGCTGACCAGCAGGATGTCGTTGAACCGTTCGCCCGTCTTGCTGAGAAAATTGGCAGGTTCTTAATCCAGCTCGTCGAAGGAAGACTCGAAAAAGTCGAGATCATCTACGGTGGCGAGCTCTCCTCCGGTACATACAATACAAAATTCATCACAAGAGTCGCCCTCAAGGGACTCCTTGACCCGATTTTGCAGGTCCCGGTCAACATGGTCAATGCCGAGTATATTGCAAGCGAGCGGGGGATCAGGGTAAGCGAGACGATCACTGCTGATGCACAGGGGTTTAAAAATCTGATAACCATCCGGGTTCTTACTGACAAGGGTGAGGAATCGGTGAGCGGGACCGTGTTTTTCAAGGGTAGGAGCAGGATTGTTGCGATAGGTGGCTATACAATGGATATGATCCCCGAAGGGTATGTCATCGTATCGCGCCACCTCGATAAGCCAGGTGTTATCGGAAGGGCATCCACGATACTGGGGCAGGCGAATATCAACATTGCAGGTATGCAGGTAGGACGTATCAATCCGGGCCAGGAGGCGATCATGGTGTTGAACGTGGACAGCGAGGTGCCTGAAGAGATAATGGATGAGATCCGTGCGAAAGTCGGGATTTTTTCCGGTCGCTTTGCGAAATTGTCTGATAACTGGATATAATATTTATTTTTCTGAACTGACAAGGGGCAAGCCTCATGTTCACCTGGAATGTAATGTCATGGGATACGGCTGGGGTGTAAGATCACAAGGATCGACTGCTCGAAAAAGCCAATTTTTTAATATAAGGAAGATCTAAACTAAAGAAGCATTTCCCAATTTTGAGGGCTCGTGGTCTAGCTGGCTATGACGTCGCCTTGACATGGCGGAGGTCAGGAGTTCGAATCTCCTCGAGCCCATTTTTCTTTCGAAAAAACTGAAATTTTTTTCACGTTATCGACTGCGGCGAGTCCTGTGTTCCCTCCTGATTTTACCGTTCCGTGGCGCGCTCTCTCCTGAGTTTTATCAGGAGGATAGATACGTCCGGATATCACAAAGCAGCTTTGCAGAATGCACGAACCACCAAATTGGGCTCAATATCCAATCAAAATTTAAAAATAAGTTTATTTCGCCCACGATATTTTTCCTATCCCTGTGGGGACTATTTTCGAAAATAAAGGGGAGACCTCAGATTAAATCGAAAATGCCGGATGAATTATACTCCTAGTAACTATATAATTTATATACCAGGAGATTTAACAAAAAACTAAGGTGCACCGGTTCCGCAGGCGACGCCTGCCTGAATATCGCCTATAGATCAAGGTGGCGTCAATAGAGACGATATCACAGGCAACCTATTGCGGGGGCGGTTGATCGGTACACCTAACTGAGATATTACATACTCAATAAATAGGTATCGTATTTTATCTGACACATGTACGACATGGGTCTGATCAATTCTCCGGGTTCCTCCTTGTTTTAATAAATAATATAAGGGTTGACGTGTTAATTTTAAAAACTGCGTAATATTCTCTCGTTTTTTTATGCCTGTAAATAAAAACGTAATATCTCCTGGTTATTACATGGAAATGTGAGATCCGGACCCGACAGGTAATAAGTCCGCGTTTTTGTATGATGGATAACCAGTACCGCCATGATCGTTAGTCGAAAACCGGTAGCGCGGGTAACGTGCCATCTGATTCCAGTTGACTCTTAAACAACGGCAAAAAAAGTCACCTTCAAGATGCCAACCTGTTCCTTGATGCTGGAATCCTGGCAGAAACATATGAGGACCTGGAACGGAGCCAGGTTTACCAAAAAAATCGGGTAATCTGGTCATGACTTACTACTACCTTTCGGAGAATTACTACCTCACGTATCTGCTATTTGATCTCATTCCGGGGTTGGGTGTCACCATATAGGTCCTCCTGCCAAAACCTCAATTCACAGGTTTTCTTTCACAAAACTGGGTATCCCCATGATATCATTAGATTGTCATTACGTTTCATCTGGCAGGAAAGGACAGGAACAGATAAGAGAGAAGAATCTCTAATACTGGCATGAATAACGATGAGTTCTCTTAAAGCCGTGATCCTTGCAGGAGGTGTCGGTACAAGGCTGTGGCCTCTGTCGCGAACATACCAGCCAAAACAATTCCTTAAAATTGAAGGGTATTCCCTGTTCCAGGAGACATTTCTCCGTGCTCTCCGCTTGTGTGCGCCCGGAGATATAATGATTGTTACCAATGAGGTCCATCAGTACCTTGTACGGAACCAGATCGAAGAACTTGGCCATCTCCTTATAGAATCGCAGGTTCTCAAAGAACCGGTTGGTAAGAATACTCTTCCAGCGATCACCTGGGCGATGTATGAGATCCGGAAACGATTTGGTGAGTCAGAGGTGGTCATTTTTCCTAGTGATCATAAACTGGGGGATTTGGCAACGGATGAAATCCAGAAGGTCGTAGGGATCGCCAGCGACTATCTTGTCCTGTTCGGCATTCCTCCGACCCACCCGAATACCGGGTACGGCTACATCGCACAGGGTGCCCCGCTTGCTACAGGCTACCGGGTTTTGGAATTCAAAGAAAAACCAGACCTTTCTACCGCCGAACAATACCTGGCATCCGGGTATCTCTGGAATAGCGGGATGTTCATTTTTTCGACTAACCTGTTTTTTCAGGAACTAAAAAAGTATCAGCCTGAATTTCTTAAAGCATTTGAACATGATCTTCCCGATTTCAATGCTCTCCCTTCGTTGTCCATTGATTATGGTCTTCTTGAAAAATCCACGAATGTGGCGGTAGTACCCCTCCAGGCACCATGGACCGATTTAGGGACGTTCCAGGCCTGGTATGAGTACCGCGATCATGATGCTTCCGGGAATACCGGCGAGGCAGAATACCTCGATGCAACGGGTAATTTTGTATCAGCACCCGGAAGGAAGGTCGCACTCATCGGGGTGAACAACCTCGTCGTCGTTGATACGGGTGATGCCCTCCTGGTGGCAGACACGGTGCAGAGTGGCAGGGTCAACGAGCTGGTCCGCCGTCTCAAGGATAAAGGTGACCCGGTTGTTGATTATCCCCTGCAGGTACAACGGCCCTGGGGTTCCTATATCGAGCTTGAGCGGTCAGTATTTTTCCGGATTAAACGGCTTACCGTGAAGCCAGGTGAACAACTATCCCTCCAGAAACATCTCCACCGGAGTGAGCACTGGATTATCGTTTCCGGGATGGCGGATGTCCAGCTTGACGGGAAGAAGTACCAGTTCAAACGTGGGGAGAGTACATATGTCCCCGAAGGGACGAAACACCGGCTAGGTAATTTTGGAAAGATCCCCCTCGAGGTGATAGAAGTCCAGATCGGCGAGTACCTTGAGGAAGATGATATCATCCGGTTCAATGACCGGTACTCGCGATCCTGATCTTATCCCCTGTTTTTCGGGTCTCTGAAAAAAGCAAGCTGGTCCCGGATAATATCTTCAACACTGCATGATACGGTAAACCCTGTTTTTTTTATTTTCCGGGTATCTGCAAGAAGGATCGGAACTTCTGCCGGTCGGAACTTTGCCGGGTCGAAAATTACCGGAATCGTTCCTTTCGATGTCCGGATTGTGATCCCCCCATCTTCAAGCAGGTATTCTTCCTCTCCTGAAAGGAGGATACGATCAAGTTTTGTCTTCTGGAACGGGATACCGAACATGGGTGTGGTATCAGGCTTTGTCGGGTTTTGAATCACTTTTTCGCCATTTAATGCTTCTATCTGTTGCACCGGAAATCCTGTCGTCTCAAGACTCATGAGAAGGTACGACAGTACCGAGGTAGTCTGCATCGTACCGAGGTTGTAAACATCCCCATATACTCCCTTCGTTGCAAGAATACAGTAACCCCGGGTGACGTCCTCGATATGTGACCAGTCACGGAATGCGTTGACATTGCCAATAGAGAGGGACCGAATTTCACCAGCAACCAGCTGTGCAACCTGTCGCGCGATAACTGCAGTCACAAACAATGCGCCACGGCCTGCACCTTCGTGGTTGAATGTACGTGAGACAACTGTTTTAACGCCGTAGCTGTGGTAATAATTTCGTGTCAGGTGGTCCCCGAAGACCTTGCTTACCGCGTAGGGCGACATTGGCCTGAGCGGGTTTGTTTCCGCTATGGGGACTTCGGGAATTTTTGGTTCCGGGAAGATGATACCATAGTGCTTCTTCAGTTGCTCGTATTGTTGCGAAGAACTTACCACCAGCCCGTATTCATCTGAAGAGCCGGCAAATACCACGACCGGGTCACCATTGCCGCTCCTGACTGCTTCGAGGAGGTTATTGGTCCCGATACAATTTGTCTGCATCGTCCCCAGTGGATCGGTAAACGATTTTGCCACGGAAGACTGGGCTGCAAGGTGAAAGACTACGTCCGGTTCTGAGGTTTTAATCGCGTGGTCCAGACTTTCTGGATTATCAAGGTCGCCAATGACCTGTGTCATACCTGATGGTCCCCGCGCACCTGCCTTACTCCTGCGGGCGTCATCATCAAATGGTTTTCTTACCAGCCCATGGACCACGGCACCCTGGTCGAGGAGGTAGCGGGCCAGGTAAGGACCTGCAAACCCCCCCGCCCCGGTGATCAATACCCGTCTATCGTTCCATTCTGTTGTCATAGTCTCGCAAATCGGCAGGTCGTTACTATTAGGTTGGCCCGCATGGGATTATTGCTTTTGTTGTTGTTGAGTATGTCTTGTCCGGTCCATGCATCGGAGAGGCTGATCCGAGAAGGTAATGATACACGGCAGCAAATATCTACACGAGATGCCACCTGGAGGTGCACCACTGTGCTGACACGTCCCCTTGTTATGGTCGTACACGGTCCTGATATCTTTGACCTCGGCTACGTCCGGTGGCTGATAGAAAACGTCAGGCCCCAAAGGACGATTGTCTCCGGGGTCATGGCCCGGACCGCAGCTGAGGAATCCGGTCTCCTTCTAGAATTTGCGGGGCGACCCCCGTCCTCTGTCCTCCAAGACCTGGAGGGTCCCGCGTTCCTCGCAAACTGTGGCAAGACACAGGAGTCCGGACAGATTTTTGGCAGGATCATTGCCGGGAGAATGCTCCCGGCAGGACTCGTTCATCTCGAATGTATTGACCGGACGATCTATGCCTGGAACGATGCAGACTTCGGGCTTGCAGGTTTTTTATCCCGTGCAACAGGTTTTCCGGTTGAACGGTGTACTGCCATCCCGGACGTGGACATGGAAGGTTTTCGGGAGATACGGGGGTGTATCCCAGGTGAACCTGTCTTTGTGAATGGGCTGGTAATCGGTACTGCCACAGCAGTTACCGTTGTAATCAGGGGTCGGGAAGGCAGGATTGAGCCGGTATCCGGGTTGCACCCGAAACCCCATGGGTTTGAGAAGCTTTCCCGTCTCGGACCGGTTTCACCTGCGAGGGCGTGGTGTAAGAGCGGGGTTGTCAGGCGCCGGAATCCCCGGGACCTGTATGAGATAAAAAGTGCCTTCGCGAAGGGCCGCGTGATTGTAATTGACCATT
The DNA here is from genome assembly GCA_026394715.1 of Methanomicrobiales archaeon. GTDB lineage: Archaea > Halobacteriota > Methanomicrobia > Methanomicrobiales > Methanospirillaceae > CAIKOD01. The sequence continues at coordinate 15,305 of JAPKXR010000211.1, forward strand.
GCGGTCATGATCTGTATCAGAACCTGGATGAGGATGTCGTGGGTGTGCTGGCAATTGGTGACGACACCACCTCGGTCTGTGGGCATATGTGTGCGCACCGGGGTATCCCTGTGTTCGGCATTATTGATGGTGATGCAGACGGGGTAATAGCGCCGGAGTTTGCACCTGGATCAGTCGTAATTCGTGTTGCTTCCGGCCATGATGATGAATTTGGTCGTGAAGTTTCCGACAACATACCCGGAGGACCCGTTGAATGGGCTGCCTGGGTTCATGCCCAGGTAACTTTTATTGGTGACCGGGGGACCGTCATGTACCCGGAGGAATATCCGCGATGATGTGCGCGACCTGCAAGGGAAAAGGGATGTGCGGACTCCCCCAATGCCCGGTACTGAAACGGTTTCATGCCCAGGCCAGGACTGCACCCGTGCGGGAATTCATGGGATATTCTCCCTCTCTTTTCATTGGTTCGTATGGGTATCCGAGGGTTGCCGGAGGTCCCCTCCTGATTGACGATGCGGACAACCCGCCGTCATGGGTCGCATCAGGGCTTGGGATCGAGGATATTGTCGATATCAGGGCCCGTACCATCCGGGGGATGTCCCATGTCACCCCGTACCTCCCTGCTCTCCAGGAACTGGCAATTTCAAGTATCCCGCTTGATGTGGAGGTCCGGTTCACCCGTCCGGTCTCCTTCGACCTGACGTTTGACGGCACGGTTGCCCCGGTCGGGCTGTCCGGCAGTCTTGAGCGGATGAAGGTGATCGATAACCCGAAAGTCGATCCGTCCGTTGACCGTGTCATATCGGATACGGACCTTGGTGCAATGGGCGCCTGTTCTGAACTCCACCAGTCCGGGATAGACGTCTACCAGATAAGCGGCCTGATGTCAGGTGGACTCATCGGCAGGCGCCGGAAGGTCGTCCCGACACGTTGGTCAATTACGGCCGTTGATGACTCGGTTTCAATCGCCCTGAAACAAAAGATTGCTCGTTACTCATCGATTGATCATATCCGTGTATTTTCGAATGACCTCTATGCTAACCGGATCATTGTCGTGTTACTGCCAGGTGACTGGCGTTATGAGATGATCGAACGATGGGGACCGAGAAGCCTCTGGTCAGGGGAGAAAGAGAGTATCACTGTCGATCGCGAGGGGATGAAGAAGAAGGGGTATTCCCCGATAAGCGGTGCCTATTATTCTGCAAGGTTAGCCGTAGCCGAATACCTGGAAGCAACCAGGCAGTGTGCGAGAGTTATTGTTATCAGGAACGTTTCAGCGGACTATTGGGCCCCGCTCGGGACATGGGTGATCAGGGAAGTGGCGAGGGGTGCCATGAATAAACCCGGCATTCCCTGTGAGACGGTTGATGAGGCGGTTACGATAGCGGGTATGGCGTCCGGGTTCCCCGGCTGGGGAAGTTACAGTACCCTGCTTCCTGAAATACGTAACCAAAGAACACTGTTTGATTTCAGGTTTTAAAATCCGTCATTTTCCTTTTAAAGACTCAATGGGCCCCCCAAAAAAAGTGCCCCTAACTATTTGGCTGCCGCATGTACCGTTCCCTGATGCTATCAAGTGTCTCAATCTCTGTTATGTCCTTGTCGTCCCTGATCCGGATGAACCGGGGAAAACGGAGTGCAAATCCACCCGGGTAGTTTGAGCTTACCTGGAGTTCCGAGTAACCGACTTCGAAGATCAGTCCTGGTTCAAAACGTACCTCTTTTCCGGCCTTTGTGATAATCCGGTCATGAAGCAGGTCATATGCCTCTGCAAGTTGTTCGTCCGAAAACCCTGTCGCTACTTTCGAGAGGGTGATAAGTTCACCATTCTTCTGGCACGCAAGAAGGAACGAACCAAAATAATGGGCCCTTTTCCCTTCACCCCATTCTGCACCAACAACGGCAAGGTCAAGGGTGTCCACTTCAGGCTTGATCTTGATCCAGTTCTTTCCCCTCATACCGGGGGTATAGGGGGACTCCGGTGCCTTGATCATAATTCCCTCGTGACCTGCATCAAGGGCCCGGTGGTAGAACGCTTCAACAACCGCCGGGTCATTGCTGACCAGCTGCGGTGCGATATGTCCGCTGACTGCGGTTTCAAGACGCTTCCTCCTTTCCATTAACGGCAGGTCGATCAGGGTCTCGCCATTGAGGTACAGGATATCAAACACGTTCGGGAAGAGTTGTACTTCCTCCTGCATTTTTGAAATCCCATGTTTCCTGCGGAACCGGCGGAGGACCGCCTGGAATGGGAGAGGTTTCCCTTCTTTCATTGCGATTACTTCCCCGTCGAGGATGATATCCGTGGTCGTTGATTCGTTGAGGATGGCGAGGACATCCGGGAGGGCATTTGTCACATCCTCAAGTTTCCGGGAATATAACTTCGATTGCCCGCCCTGCCGGTGAAACTGGAACCTGCTCCCGTCATACTTGTATTCGGCAGCGATTGTCCCATTTTCAGCGATTGCAGACATAATTGACCCCTGCTGGGCGAGCATCATCTTTACCGGGTGGAACGGGGATATGTGGACATCGCGGAGCGCTGCTTCCCCTGTTTTTGCAAGTTGAGCCACATACCCGAGGTCGTTCAACGCCTGCACCGCATGTTCAACGATTCCGGAATCAATCAAAAATGCCCTGGCAACGGCCTCCCTGATGCTTCCCTCCCCTACACCGATCCGAAGGTCTTCAAGCATGATCCGGGCGAGGTAACGTCCCTCAAGGGGGCTTGCATTTGCAAGGAGTTTCCGGACAACCAGTAATTTCTCCCGTTGTGACTTTTTCCCCCCTGTATCCGCGATTTTTTCGAACTCGTGATATACTGTGACCAGTTCAAGTTCTTCGGAAAAAAAAGAGGTCTGCTCTTTTTCCGCAAGGAGGAGTTCTACTGCCTTTCCTATGTCGCCTGTCCTGTTGATGGTCTCGATGACCGTCTCCTTCTTTGTTCCAACAACGTACGCGACCCCCTCATAGAGGAGGTTCGGGCCAATCATTAGTTTTTCCGGGCTCCAGTCCGGGAATATACGGCCCATAATGAACCGAACGAAGACTGGCAGTTCTTCGTCTGAAAGGGCCGGTAACCGCTGGCTGATCAGGTCGATTATCTCGAGACGGCCTCGTATAACCTCAATTTGTTGACAGATGGCGGAAAATTCGCGGAAGAGCATAAAATGACCACATCTGACAAATAATTGATCCTGGTCCCGGATAAGAGTTCCCACCCGTGCATGGTAGAAGAATATGGTGGGATCTCTGTCTGTTTGTAAATCCCTGCATTCTTATAAAAATTATTATAGTCTGAAGGGATATGGTACCCTATGGAAGAAGAGTGGCAGCCTGATGCGGTTCTCGACATCAGGATTGCCCAGGTCAGGAAAGAATTATCGGAATATGTCGAGAAAAATGCTGAGAAGATAGATTCGAACCTACCGGTTTTTTACGGGCATGTGATGTCTATCATTGAGAATTCGTTCCAGGGTATCAGTGATGAGGCACATGACCGCCTGATCGATGATGTAACAATGAAAGTGCTGGAAGTGAGTAAGCGTTCCGGGGATATCGAGTATGTCGAGCGCCTTTTTTCACATGCCGTCCGGATGAGAAAACGGCAGGCAGGACGGATGGTTTTTGATGTAATCCTTGGTTTCAAATTGATCGACCTTGGAAAATATAACCAGGCCATCGAAGTTCTTTCCAAATACCGGGCAATTGATGCGATTATCTGTACTGCGATTTCCTACTGTTATTACGCACTGTCAGAAGAGCACCTCAGTGAAGACGGGGTGCCAGCCCACAACCGCAGGCCAAGTGAAAAAGCACTCGCTGCAAGGGAACAGATGATTGAGCTGGTACGCCTTCGTGCACCGGTGAACCGCCTGAAATTTCCACATGTGCTCCAGGAACTGAAGATCAACAAGATTTTCTGGTTCATGATCCGGCTTGCAGTAGACTGGTTCCCCACCGAAATTGAGTTCTTAAAAGTCGGCCTAGAAAAGGCCAGGAAAGATGGTAATAGAGAAATGAGGGGGGACCTTCTGAAAATTGCATCAGAACGATACTTCAGTGACATGTTTTTCCTCCGTGACCTGTACCACTATAAAATTGAGATGCGTGATGCAAGCGGGGCCACGGCGGTAGTCAGGCAGATGATGCAGCAGCACCCTGATGAACTGGAGCCCGTTTATTATGGGATGCAACTTTCGATAATATCCTCGCAGAAATCAGCGTACAGCAGTTTCCGGAAGATTGCAGCCGGAAAAAAGATGCCTCTTAATGTGCTCGCTCTTCTTGATTTTGAATTCGAACTCGTGGCAGGGAAAAAGATTGAAACGTATGCATGTCTTGAGGAGATAAGGAATCGGGTTCTTTCGAAAAGTTATTACCTCATCATGATTGAATATGTCACCGAAGATGCCTTTTCAGACGTGGAAAAGCGTGCAAAGGTGGCAAGGAAGACGATACTTGATTCTCTTGACCTCTACTGTATGAAAATACTGAAGATGAAGACGGATTAACATCCCGCATGATACTGATAATATTTACCCTTCAGGTTAGATTCTGGTTATCAAAGTGTTATTTCATCAGACCAGCAGGGACAGGGTCCGGTTTCGGATGCCACGGTAAGCCTGGTATCACAGCTGAACAGTCCGAGACCCGCTTTCCCGTGTTTTAAGGCAATATCTGGCGTATTATTTACCTCGCTTAAATGGGCAAGCCGGATATGTGTTACGTCCTGGCCCAGTTCCCGGATACATTTTTCTGCGTCGGTATTCGAAAGGTGGCCGTTTTTCGACCTGATCCTCCGTTTCAGCATTTCCGGGTAGGGCCCGGTGCGGAGCATTTCAGTGCAGTGGTTGCTCTCGAGAACGATTGCGTCTGAACGTTTCAGGTATGCCATCATCCGGTCGGTGATGATCCCGGTATCCGTGCAGAACCCGAGCCTGGCACCGCCGGAAGTGACCAGGTAACCGCAGGGTTCCCGGGCATCGTGGGATGTGGCGAATGCCTCAATAACAAATTCATCCTGAGTTTCCGGTTCATGATACCTGAGCGTGGTGTAACGTACTGGTTTTCTCTCCGGGATTTTCTTTGTCAGCAACGAATAAAGGGTACCCTCTGTCGCATATACCGGGACCTCCAGTCTCCTCGCCAGTGGTGAAAGCCCCTTCATATGGTCGCCATGTTCGTGGGTGACAAAAATTGCCCTGATCAAATCCTGTCTTCCCCCTGCTTCTGTGAGTCTCCGGAGGGTCTCTCTGACTGACAGCCCTGCATCAATGAGAATGGCGCCGCTCTCGCCTTCGATGTAGGTACAATTACCCTTGCTGCCGCTTGCAAGCGTGATGCACCGCATGGTGGATAATCTTCGTTCTCACCCCCATTAATAGGATATGATGGGTACAGGATAGCCGGGACCGGGAATTTTGGGGCGGAAACCTGGTGATTTTGACAACGTTTCATTATGTCCACGGCTGATATCTTGAAGATGGCCTGCATCCCCTTGCCGGGTTGGATCATTAACTCCCCGGCGTAGCTATGGGTAACGATGAACTTCAATGCAAATCCGCAGTCCTGGGTGAGGACAAAAGGCCCGGACTGCGTAGTCTTCCCGGACCCGCCAGGCTTGATGATCCCAAATATCATCCCGTCGGGAACGGTGACATTGATAACTTTTACCCGTATCCTGTCGCCGACCTTCCTGAAAAGCCCGGGTTATCTCGATCATGTCCTGCTCCTCTGCTGGACGACGTTTAACATCACCGTGATGACGAAGGCTATAAAGAGGAGGATGAGGCCGGGTGCGATTGAGTGGGGGAGATTCCCCATCGAGGTCTCAAGGGCGATGCTGGTCGTAAGCACCCCGGGTGTATCCCCTGATGTTGCCTCCAATCATCATTGCTGCCCCGAATTCGGATATTGCCCGTCCGAACCCGAGGATTATTGCTGCAAATACCACAAACCTGACCTCTTTTATAACTGCAACTATGGACTGGTACCCGGTTGCGCCAAGTGACGTGATGGTATCTACAACGGTCCGAACGACACCGGAAAATGCGGAGATGGTACGACCCGTCATCATCGGGATGACAAGGAGCATCTGGGCAATTATCATCACACTCGGCGTAAAAGAGGTGCCCGAGCATACCGGGGGGGCCTGAACTTGAGATCAACAGGTAGACAAAGAGACCCACGAGCATGGTGGGTACGGCATACAGGGTCTGGATGATGTTGATGATCACGGGCTTGCCTGCAAATTCAAAAAAATGGATCCACCACCCGAATGGTTTGGCAACCCGCGATGCAATGACCGTGGCAGTGAGGGATATCATCCGGGTCATCATTGCGATCTCTATCCCCCCGGGGTTCAGGGTGACGATCAGCTGGACTGCCTGGGTAAATCCAGCAATAATATCGTTCATGTCAATTACCCTTTCTGGTCCTGATATGATGCGCGAGAATTACCCTGAATAATAAAAAACCTCTAATTCCTGCCACCTGGCATTTGTTCTGGGAATGTTTGAATATCTGGGTAAATTTCTGCAATGTACATTGAACTGTATTGACATGAGCGTTGCAGCCTGCAGGTAATCAGGGGTCTCCGTAGCGGGATAATGCATTGATAATATCATTGAACAATTCAGGTCCGAGGATTTTCTCCGCCTCCGGCCGGTAATGGGTTTTCATCAAACCTACGAGAATTTTTGTCCCTTTCATCGTAGTGAGAATACCTACCCGTTCTGCCCGTGTGACCAGCTCTTCCTGTTCCATCATGGCAAAGTATGGTAAGACATAGTAGTGTGGCACTTCAAGGAACTCGGCAAGTCTCCGTGTGGTCGGGAATTTGACCTGGACCTGCTGTTCCGAGAACGAGATCGAAATATTCAGGTCGTGGAGTACCTGGATCCGTATGGCCGCATCAAAAAGTATATCGATAGAAAGCGCTGGTGCCATGATATTGTGTTTATATATTCTGGTTACCTGCCATTAAGACTTGCATATCCTGATGTAACCCATGAACCACCATGACGACATGGTGAAAGGTCCCGGGCGATGTATTTTACCAGTATTTTGCCCGGCGCTGTTCTGCGCCATTTGCGTTTTCTGCAATGAAAAAAAAGTATCAGTGTTGGAATTTGTGTTTCTCGTCTTCGGGAACCGGTTCCATGTAGACGACCTGGGCCCCCATATCCGTTGCAATCTGCTCGATCTCGACCTTTCGGAAGTGAGTCGCTTCTATCTGTAGTTGTCCGCCAGTAACCGCGACAATCCGGTATTTCGGCTGCTTTACACCTTCGCCAACCTTCTGGCGTTCCCTGACATAAATCTTTAACATGTTCTGCACCTGCTGATATATCAACTGGTATGCCGTTTATTCTATTAACTATTCAGGCATATAAACATATCTTGATTTCTGTGCACCGAAGATTTGGACTTGTCAATAAATTAGAAGGGGAGACCCTCTCAAGAAGAAGCCTTCTGGCCGCGTACCGTGACCGCCCGAGGCTCAGGTTAATGCCTGAACTCAATGTCGTTAAAATTGGAGGACATGGCATCATCGACTACGGCCGTGAGGTCCTCCTCCCCCTGGTGAATGAGATTGGTGGTCTCTCGAAAGATAACCAGATGCTTATTGTTACCGGAGGGGGCGTCCGGGCACGGCATATCCTGGATATCGGGCTTGACCTCGGGATGCCTACCGGGGTGCTCGCCGAACTTGCAGGAAAAATATCCGAACAGAATGCGATGATGGTCTCTATCCTGCTGGCACCCTGGCATGGTGTCCGTATCCACACGGCGGACCTCCTGGAATTGCCGACACAGATCTTTCTTGGTGCGTTACCGGTGATGCATGGGACTCCGCCGTACGGGTTATACGAACACCCGGGTGAACACGGGGCCATTCCCCCTCACCGGACTGATACCGGTGCGTTCCTTGCTGCCGAAGTGGTGGGTGCAAAACGGTGTATCTTACTGAAGAATGTGAACGGCCTGTACACCGAAGACCCGCATAAAAATCCCGATGCTGAATTCATTGCCGATATCACTGCGAAGGAACTCCTCGCCATGGATCTCGATGACATGGTCCTTGAACCCAATGGTAGTTTCTTTACTCCCTGATGCCCGGAACTTACAAGAAGTACATATCATCAATGGGCATGTCCAGGGCAACCTGCCAAAGATCCTGAATGGTGAAAAAGTCGGGACCGTGA
>JAPKXR010000032.1 GCA_026394715.1 Methanomicrobiales archaeon
ACCTCCACACCCCCTACCAGGTGACAAAACTCCTTGGGGAGCTCTATACCAATTATTTCCATACCCTCTATGAGTTGCCGATTGTCAATGCACGCGTTTTCAACTCGTATGGTCCCGGTGAAGTCCCTGGGAAATATCGCAATGTTATTCCGAACTTCTTTTACTGGGCGATGAAGGGATTACCATTACCCATAACCGGTGACGGGACCAAAGACCCGTGACTGGACCTATGTCGGGGACATTGTTAATGGGTTGCTGGCCATGGGTGTGCGGGAAGAAGCGATTGGGCAGGCATTTAACCTTGGTGCCGGAAAAGAGCAGCGGGTCATTGACATGGCGAATGCGGTGAATAACCTGGCTGGGAATGATGCCGGAATCAAGTATACAGAACGCAGGGACTGGGATGTGAAGACCCGGTTGCTTTCCTGCATTACGAAAGCTGAAAAAGGACTGGGATATAAACCAGAGATGAGATTCGAGGACGGTTTGAACGAAGTTCACCGGTGTTTGTTGAGAATTGGGAAGATATTGAAAAGAGTGCGGAGTTTTGATAAAAGAATTTCTTAGTTCTGCACCTGAAAGATCCGTTTTTCAAATAAAGGTGCTATTATCATCATCGTAAAATAAATCAGAGTATCATCCGGTGACTGTGGTGAAAATTGATTCCCCTATTCAATCCGGACGTTCTTCCTCTAATCCTGTTTTGTATCGACAAAAGACTTGTAAGGCAGTGCCTCCATCGGCAAAAGACCGGTGAGGGCATCAAATTCCGGATCCTTATGCATCAGCACTGCGTTCCTCCGTATGGCGAACGCCGCGATAATGGCATCGGCCAGAGAAATATGATGTTCCGCTTTTAACTTTGCTGCGGTCAACAGGGTAGACTCATCCATATCCCACAGGATTTTGACGTTAAGCTGCTTCAGCAAAGCAATGCGTCGATCCGCTTCTGCCTGACCCGCTTCCTGAAAGGTGATGTAATATGTTTCCAGGAGGACGGGCCAGGGCAACAGGGTATTTGCCTGTTTTAATACCTGTTCTACAAGGTCTGCACCCGCTTCGTCCTCGATGAAAGACAGGAGCGCCGATGTGTCCAGGAGGTATGGATTTGATTGCATTTCTGCAATTGAGGAATGTATATCCACCTCATTGGCGTTCTTCACGGTCCAGATCCTTTTTTCGTTCGTCTAACAGGCGTTCTGTAGTTTTCTGGCCCCGGCCTCGCCCCCGCAGTGATTGTATCGGATCATCCGGCACGGGGACTACCCTGATGGTTTCCCCGTCATCCAGCCAGACTAAATGAACCCCTGCACCTATCTGATATCGCTTCCGAATAGCTGCCGGAATAACGGTCTGCCCTCGTTTGGTTACGGCTGTGTGCATACGTCACTTCATTATTACTATTTACATGTCATATCTATCAAATGCAAGTCTTAAATATATTTTGTCTGTTCTAACAGTTCATCTGTCAGATGGTTTACCCATATATGCCAATATACCTGATACCCGCCGTGCACCAGCACACTCTGGGAGCCGGGGATATTACCTGCCCATGGCACACTCATCCGTGCTGACCCTGCTTGATGGCCCGGATACATTTCAGCCGTTTCCTGGAACCGGATCCCTCGTAATAATTGCGATGTGTCTCCAAAAATATCCCGGACCGGCGGGATCCGGGTGATTAACCGGACGGTGATGACCTGACCTGAGGGTAAGATTATCTAACACACTCTCCCACTGGCGTATCAATTTGACCTATCTTTCCAAACTGCGGATAGTTCGTGTATATCACCCAAAGAATTATCGTTGTTTTGGTCAGAAGAGTTTTATTAACAGGTTATGAGGGGAAGGTGACATGGTGAGATGTTTCCCTATCATGAAGGTCCAAAGGGGAGTTCTCAATTCATGAATTGAACTGCATTCCAGGGCAAGATTATCTGCAAGAAAACGGCACGATAACGCGAATCGTATGTCTGTGTTCTCCTGGGGGTTTCAAAAGACACGGCAGTAAGAGAGTTGGCAGGACCGGATCTCCAGAAACAGAAATACAACGGCAGGGACCAGGCAGGGGGATCTCGTATGTCCTTACATGATGCGATGCAATTGCGACGCAAAATCCGCCCTTCCAGGAGTGCCCGTGACCGGATTACATGGTGAATACTATGGCAGACCATGCAGAATTTTACCAGGATTCTGCTATCCTCGTTACCGGTGGGGCCGGTGCAATCGGGGTAAATCTCAGCAGAAAATTATCCTCGCTGGGTGCAAAAAAGGTCATCATCCTCGACAACCTCTCTTCTTCTTACGAATGGAATATTTCCAAGACACCCGACACGATGTTTGTGCAGGGGGATATCCTTGATGATGCCATCCTGAAGCGTGTCTAAAACCCGACTATATATTCCATCTTGCCGCCCATTTTGCCAACCAGAATTCAGTGGATAACCCCGAAAAAGATCTGATGATCAATGGTGTGGGAATTCTGAAGGTGCTGCAATATGCACAGCTTGCCGGGGTGAAACGGTTTGTCTACTCGTCATCCGGTTGCGGGGTCTACGGACTTGAGTCCAAGATGCCATTTGAGGAGCATGATGTCTCAATCCACCTCCACACCCCCTACCAGGTGACAAAACTCCTTGGGGAGCTCTATACCAATTATTTCCATAACCTCTACGAGTTGCCGATTGTCAATGCACGCTTTTTCAACTCGTATGGTCCCGACGAAGTGCCGGGAAAATACCGCAATGTGATCCCGAACTTCTTCTACTGGGCGATGAAGGGTCTGCCCCTGCCTATAACCGGTGACGGGACCAAAGACCCGTGACTGAACCTATGTCGGGGACATTGTTACTGGGTTACTCGCTATGGGAGTGCGGGAGGAAGCAATTGGGCAGGCATTTAACCTTGGTGCCGGAAAAGAGCAGCGGGTCATTGACATGGCGAATGCGGTGAATAACCTGGCTGGGAATGATGCCGGGACCAAATATACACAGCGCCGTGACTGGGATGTGAAGACCCGGTTACTTCCTGCATTACGAAAGCGGAAAAGGCGCTGGGATATAAACCACAGATGAAATTTGAGGACGGGTTGAAGGAAGTTCACCGGTGGTTTGTTGAGAATTGGGAAGATATTGAGAAGAGTGCGGAATTTTGATAAAAAGAATTTCTTAGTTCAGCACCTGAAAGCCGCGTTTTTCAGATACAGGTACAATTAAGTCATCAGAAAAGAAATCAGAGTGCCACCTCATACCTGCGGTAAAAATTGATTCCCATATCCAATCCGGATGCGGTAAGCCGACAGATCCGCAATTAGTACCTGTTGAAATATTGAGGTGTATCATCAGCGAGGTTGGTATCTACCAGGTTGAAGACGCACGGAAAATATTAAATTCCCGGTTCAAAGGTAAGTTTAGCGATATTGTTCATGAAACAAGGAATGAATAAGCGACTTTTCCTTGATACCAGCGCTTTTTTCAAGGAATATCATGACGAAGAATAAGTCAGCTCACCTCCATGATATTTTCAAGAAGGCAAAAAGTGGCAGGGTTATCCTGTGTATCTCAATCATAACCATTAGCGACCGTTTGACGGAAATTCAAAGTACCTTGCGATTCTTGGTAGGTGGAGATTGGAAGTTAAACAAGACCGATTTTAGATTTGATCTGTTGAATGTCTTCCTCCATCACAGAAAGTTTCCGATCAAGGTATGAGCGCAGATCAGTTCGAAGGTCGGTAATCTCACCTGTGATTGAAGTTTCCATGTGATCCATTTTCTGAAGCATCTGGTCCTGTTTGTTTAACATCTGGTCCTGCTTATTTAACATCTGGTCCTGCTTATCCAGCATCTGGTCCTGTTTATTTAACATCTGGTCCTGCTTATCCAGCATCCGGTCCTGTTTTTTATCAATGCTGATAATTGCAGGAATTCCTTTGGAAAGCTGTTCGACCTGTATCAGGTGCATGTAATCGATGATGCTGATGACATATCCGGTATATTCCTGGAAAGAAACGTCTGAAACGATCGCGTCAGGAGGGGACTCACTTCGGATACAGGAACTAAA
>JAPKXR010000290.1 GCA_026394715.1 Methanomicrobiales archaeon
TGCAGAAAAGAAAAATACGGACCATTTTTACAAAAGAGGGAGCGTAAAAAACATCTGCCTTATGTGTGCAGCAATGGCATTGTATACACTTCAGACATCTGCTCCATTTGGTGGTGCAGGTCACCGTACCGGTCTTCGTGGCGGAGGACCTTTGACTACAATCGTCGAAGGGCGAAATCTCTGGGAAACTATATGGCTTAATGTCCTTGAAAAATCAAAATTCCTGGAACTGGGAAATTCTGCAAAAAATTCACCCGAAGATAAATTTCCTTGGCTTGGCAATCTTAAACCGGCATCGAATGATGAGATCCGTACTCCTGAAACCGTTCACCCTTCACAGATGTTTTTCTCAGTCCCACGTCGGATCAGGCTGCTCCCTGTGAAGAGTACTGGTTCCACCTGCGAATTATGCGGGAAGGAAAAATGTACCACCATTGTAAAATCATATGTTACCGAGAATGGAGGAATTAACTATAAAGGAGGGTGGAGGCATACCCTGTCTCCGTATTATGCGGATAAAAATACTAGTGAATTGCATCCAGTTCATGCACAAGCCGGATCGCTTGCGTACAACAACTTATCCGGGATACTCTTTAAAAATCCCAATTCGCTGACCATCCCTGCAATAACTATTCAAGAATTCGTTCTTTCGAGATACGAAGAAATTTGGGAGATATTTGGTAAGGTGGTACCGCTGTGGGTGTCGGGTTACGATATGGACAAAGCGAAAGCAAGAGGTTATTATGATTTTCATATGCCTATGTTTCATGTAAAGCCTGAAATATTGGAAGATTATTCAACATTGATCCAGCAGTTAATCATGTCTGCAGACTTCGCACTCTTTAATATTCGTAGATGTATCCGGAAGTCAATATTTGATGAGCGTAATAAGACCGGTGGAGATCTTTCATATATTAATACCCATTTCTGGCATGATACCGAACAGGATTTCTACAGGATCATTTCTTCCGCTTTGTCGGTCGAATCAGACAATTATAAAACCATCCCGTTACGCGAAGAATGGATAAAAATCCTTGCCCGGGAGGGTATGATGCTTTTTGACAGGTATTCACAGGCTGATATGATCGGTTATGCAAATCCCAAGCGAATCGCACTCGCAAGAAAAGACTGTCGGCTTTCTTTATCAGGTACCAATAGAAAGATCTGTGAGTTGCTTAACCTGCCAAAACCTGATCTGAAAGAGGGTAAGGACATAAAGATGAAGGCTCTGAAATCTTCGAAGGCAGCAGTATTGGAGGAATATTAATGGTTACTAATTTTTTTGTCTCGTTTAATTATGACAAATTGATGAGGAATTCAATTCTTTCCTGGTGGTCGCAACTTGACATGAAAAGAGGGGATCGTGCGGCACTCAGACGATGCAGATCCCCAATTGAAGTGGCATTCCAACCTTCGTTTTATCAGCTAACACGGGCGTTGGAATCGCATGGAAACCCAGTGGATTCCACTAGGATGGCTCTTATCGCCGGGGTCCTTAGTCACGTCAGGGTTAATAATACCTCTCTCCGCTTTGCACAATGGATGGCCCGTGGGAAAGCCGGCAAGGCCAATGCCGCAGTAAGTGGACTCAGGTTCAGGCGATATATTCGTAATGAGGAACCCGAGACGTTATATCTCTCAACTATCCGGGAGATCCGCCTGCTTGAGGGAGAATGCAACATTTCCGACCTCGCCAACACTCTCTACTGGTGGCAGGCCCCGGAGACGAAAAAACGCCTTGCATCTGATTACTATGAGAACGCACCCCTGGAACAGTAATTCAAAACGAGGAATATCATGAGTGAATTTATCCAAATACATCTGCTTGTATCGTATCCCCCATCAAATCTTAACCGTGATGATCTTGGTAGGCCAAAAACTGCGATAATGGGTGGGAAAACCCGCCTCAGGATCTCTTCTCAAAGCCTGAAAAGAGCATGGCGGACATCGGATATCTTTTCATCTGCAGTTTCAGGTCATATTGGTATCCGGACGAAGGATCTCGGTAAGTATATTAAAAAGTCCTATGAAACTGGGATGAAGTTATCAGACATCTTATCCGGCAATGAGGTGGCAAAGCCCATTTTTACTGGGACCAATGAGAAAACAGCCTCTGCCTGGGCCAAGATTCTGACTGAACAGACCGGGAAGTTGAAGGGGGCTGACAGTTTCTCTATTGAACAGCTTACTCATTTCGATCCCAGTGAAATATCAGTACTTGAGAGGATAATAGAGGATACAGCGACATCTGAAAAAGAACCTGGTAAAGAAGACGCAGATATATTTTTGAAGAAACTTTCCGGTGTGGATATCGCGATGTTCGGACGAATGCTTGCATCGTCTCCAAAATATAATATTGAAGCCGCAGTTCAGGTTGCACATGCCATTACTGTTAATCAGGTTGTGATTGAGGATGATTTCTTTACAGCCGTTGATGACCTGAACCGCGGTGAGGAA
>JAPKXR010000238.1 GCA_026394715.1 Methanomicrobiales archaeon
AAGAACGTGGTGGAAGTAGCCAGTGTGAGCGAGGAACAGGCTGCAACGGTGGAAGAAGTCACCGCCAGTGTCAACGAAGTGCACGGGATGGTGCAGGCAACCGCAAAAGACGCGATGGATGCGGCCGCTGCTTCCGAAGAAGCGTCGGCGTCCATTGACCAGATCACCAAGGTCATGGGCGGTGTGAACACGATTGTGAACAATGTCTCGAAAGAGATGGCGAAGTTCAAGGTATGAAGGAGGGACGACACATGACGGATGAGCAGGTTATCCATGTTCCACCCGGCGGGAGTGTGGCATTTCACCCCACCCACGTTGATACACCGGCGGGCCCGACAGCAGGGACACATATTCCCCATGCAACGAGTGGTGATGGAGTCCAGAAACTGAGTGACAATATCCAGGTCGTGGAATTTCTCCTCGGGGACGAGCATTTCGCCGTCGACCTCTTCGAGGTACGGGAAGTGGTGGAGTATACACGTATCACCCACCTCCCCGATACCCCCCCGCACATCAGGGGTATTATCGATTTGAGAGGTGAAATTACCACCATCATCGACTTGAAAAACTTGATGCATATCCATGGCGAGAAGAAAACAGACGAGGCCACATCCAGGATCATCGTCCTCGATGACCGGATCACCAAGTCAAAAATTGGGATCATGGTCGATGATGTCCTATCGGTCTCTACCTTTTCGCGGAAGGAAGTGGATACAACCGCGGCCTCCGTAAATCGGGAACGAAATAATATCATCGGAATTATCAGGAAAAAGATCCGGATTAAAGACAAGGACGTCAACGAGCTGATTATCTGGATCGATATCCAGCGGTTGCTCAGGGAAGTTGACCAGGAGATTCTCAAAGAAGGGTATGGCGAGAAAACAGAAGCCCAGGACTAATCTCTTTATTTAATCCATTTTTCCCCTGTCACATGAGTCTGGTGGCCCTGGTGTCATGCCATTGCCCTCCGGGACAGGACCTCAATTTTTACAGGCCCGGCTGCCATGCCGGTAACCCGGATAAATCCCCCGTTTTTACGCCCGAATTAACGAAACGATACTCCATTCGGGTATACTCCACCCAACCCCTACTCGAAAAATCCATTCTCGTTCGTTTAAATCGCCCGCATTTTTTCCCGATTGGTTTAGACGTAGAATAAGGTAATTTAATGGGATTTTATCCTGATTCCGTCAATAATTGACCTTTCTTTGTCACATACCCTTTTCGCAGATCCCATAAATGACCTGCTTTCCACCCTGGAATGAGCTAATGTTGAGGTCGCGATCAGGAAACCCCGGAACGACGCCGTGATGAATGGTCAATGGGCCACCTCACTCTTGCCTGGTCCTATATTTTAGGTTATGAGGCGCCACAGGTCCGGGCAGAAAATCCAGAAAAAAAGATCTCATAAGGCCGTTGTATCTATACACGGGCTTCCTTACCCCAGGGTCATCATCTCAATATCATTCGCACGTACACTCAACGGATGGCATAGACCAATGGAATCAAATAAGGTACATTGGAAATGCAGCCAAATAAAATTTGATAGAATTCGTTGAGAGGTTATTTGTTATAATGTGCCCAAAGGGATTTTGTGATTGGCACCAGGATGCCAGAGCCAAATACAACACCTGTCGCACAATATGATGAGGTCCGGAACACGATCGGTGGGGTTCTTACGGTTATTGCCCCTGCCCGAATATTTTTGGTATTTTCCGCAGAATCCAATGTTTTATCCCGCTTTCGGAGCACAAATAATTTTTTTGAACCGGCCACCGTCTCAAAGACCACGTATAAAAAAAAGAGGCTCGAATGGGTTTATTACGTTTTCCAAAATATCATGAAATAGTGCGGCCTTGGTTAATTACAATAACGGGGCTATACAATCCACCGCAGTGCTCATCCCGTATCCTTGTCGGATCCACCCCTGATTATTCCCGTAGCAGCGGAAGCTGGTGCAGAACCAAAAAATGAGATCTACGCAATTCGGTCATTCACCCCGGTAATCCCGAAATCACCACAAAGGCAGCCGGTCTGCAAGGTTCCCGTATCAATCGGACTTTGGTTGTGGAATGAAAAAAAAAGAGACGGAATAATTTGAGATGATGCGGATATTTTTGATAGAGAGACCAAAAATAATACATCCTTCCATACCGTTATACTCTTATACCCGTTCTGGAAGAACCCCCATGCACGATAAGAACACTACGTATCCGGACAGAATGAAACATGATGCCCGGCTATCCATTACGGGTGGCCCTGAAAATAAATTCACTTCATTTACATGGGAGCGTGTGACGCTGCGATGAAAAAAATACCTGTACTCCTCGTCGATGACGATAATGATTTACTCCAGATCGGAAAAGAGTTTCTCGAAGATGACGGACGCATCGCGGTGGAGACGGCACTGTCCGCTGAAGATGCCCTCAAACGGATCACCGTGCAGCCGTTTGATGTCATCATCTGTGATTACCGGATGCCCCCCGGAATGGACAGTACCGGTTTACTAAAAGCCATGAAGGCAGAGGGCATTGATATTCCGCTCATCGTGTTCTCCGGATTTGCGCGTGAAGAACATGCAGCAGAGGCGATAAAAAACGGGGCTACATTTTACCTGCAGAAATCCGTTCCGCCCGAGGTCCAGTATACCGAGATGAAGAACCTGGTCCTGCACCTCTCTGCACTCAGGGACGCACAGCAGGCGCTTTTTGAGACCCGGAAAGAATCCGAGTCATTTGCCTATTCCGTCTCCCATGACCTCAGGGCACCCCTGCGGATCATTGACGGCTATTGCAGGATCCTCTCGGACAAGTATGGTGCAAGCCTGCCGGCGGAAGCACAGCAGCATATCAGCCGGCTCCGGGCGGCCACCGTTCGGATGGACGCGTATTTCGAGGACCTGCTCCAGCTCTCACGGGCAGGACGCCTACCATTGAAGGACGAGCAGGTGAACCTGTCATCACTGTCAACTTCCATACTCGGGGAACTCCCGCACCCTGCGACCGGGCCCCGTTTCATGCAGGAGATCGAAAAAGACGTAATTGTACAGGGCGACCGGGCTCTTCTCGAACGCGCAATGCAACAGATCCTTGATAATTCCTGCAAATATACAAAGAACCGGCAACAGGTACGCATTGCATTTGGTACAATGCAGGACAACGGCAGGGCCATCTGTTTTGTCCGGGACAATGGTGAAGGGTTCGATGCGGCGAATGCAAAAGACCTGTTCACGCCGTTCCACCGTTTTCACCCGGAATCGCAGTTTCCCGGTACCGGTATCGGGCTTGCGATCGTCCAGAAGATCATCAGCCGGCATGACGGAAGCCTGTGGGTTGAGAGTACGGTAGATGGCGGCACAACCGTTTTTTTCACGTTCCATGACGGGGGAATAGGCCCTCCAAAATAACCCAATAAAGAAAAATACGACCTGGCAGACTTTTTTAGCCTTGTGCAGGATCCCAAAAAAACAACAAGCAACGATAATGAATTGGAAATGAAGAGGAAGTGGTGGGAAAAATGAAAGACGAGATCAGAGTATTATTGGTCGAAGACTCGCCGGATGATGCAGTCTTCGAGATAGCCGAGCTCGAAAAGGGTGGCCTTAAAGTCCAGCAGCGAAGAGTCGATACGGCAAGCGATATGAGAGATGCCTTAACGAAGGAGACCTATGATATCATCCTGTGCGATTATTCGATTCCCGGGTTCGGGGCACTCCCTGCTCTCGCGCTTCTGAAAGAGATGAAGATCGATCTCCCCGTCATCATCATATCAGGGGTAATCGGCGAAGATACTGCGGTGGAGGCGATGCGGTCCGGGGCCCGTGACTTTATTATCAAAGGCAAGTACGCCCGTCTTATCCCTGCAGTCAGGAGGGAGATTGAGGAATATATACAGCTCAAGGCGCGTGAAGCAGAGGCACAGAAGCAGAAAGCCGAGGCAGTTAAGCAGCGCCAGCTTGCCTTTACCATGATCATGCAGAACCCCCAGCCGCTGCTCATCATCGATACAAAATTCGATATCAAACTTGCAAATGAGGCCTTCCTTTCATTAAGCGGGTTTTCTGAAGAGCAGCTGCAGAAGATGAATATCAGGGAGTTCAAGATCTTAAAAAAGAGCGGGCACAACATCAAGGAGGCGTTAGCGACCAAAAAGGGGGTGACCGGTGAAGTCACGGTGGAGTTC
>JAPKXR010000118.1 GCA_026394715.1 Methanomicrobiales archaeon
GAAGAACACCGGGCTTGGTTTAGCCTTATCCCGGGAGATCCTCGATATCACCGGCATTTCAATCAAAGAGACCGGTGAGTCGGGCAAAGGGGCAAGGTTCGAGATGGTGGTGCCGAATGGTGCATGGCGGATGACGGGGAATGGTTCATAATGCCAGTAGAAAAATTCCCTGATGAAATTTCACGTATCCGGGCTTTATTATCAGAAAGTCCGGAAGGACTGACAATAAAAAATATTTCAGAAATGCTTGGCATGAATCGCAATGCTGCTGCAAATAACTTATACCTGCTCCAGATGCAGGGGAGGATCACCCTCAAACGAGTCGGGACGGCCAAAATCTATTGTCAGGCAAATAAATTACCGGTTGATGCGGTACTGAAACTCTCAAATAACGGGGTCATCGTATTTGACAGAGGGGAGGCCGTCGTCGAGATAAATGAACAGTTCCGGGAACTCCTGCACCTGGCAAAACAGGACCTCGTCGGGAAAACTACCGGACAACTGCCTTTTTTCGTTGAATCGCAACCTGAATTGCCCCGCTTAGTCCGGGACGGCCTGAAAGGGGAAGAGAACAGGGTTTCAGCGGAACTGGTGCTTGCTGACCGCTCCCTGCCGTGCACGTTAACCATTCTACCCGTCTATTTCGAGAACGGTGAGCCGGGCGTTGCCCTCATCGCCGATATCCCGGCAGTAGCCAGGTATCCCCATTGGAACGAGTATGGCGCAGACGATTCGCTTGCCGGACTGGATCTAACAGAATATATCTGCCGGTTCGGTCCGGATGGCACGTTCACCTACGTTAACCAGGCATATGGTGACTTTCTGCAGAAAGGAAAAACCGAACTTATCGGTCACATGTGGCGGCCAACGGTACCCGAAAGCGAGTATAACAAGATCAAACAATGCCTCCTCTCACTGGACTCCGCTCACCCGGTGACATCACTGGATTTTAAAGTAATTACTCCCAGGGGGGATTTCCGCTGGCAGCGGTGGATATTCCGGAATTTATTTGACCAGGCCGGAACGTCAGCAGGATACCAAGGTACCGGCAGTGACATTACCGATATGAAAAATCTCGAAGAAATGGTACGTAAAGGTGCGGAAGAGCGAGAATGCCTGGTACGGGAGCGCTTGACTGAGTTCCAGGACTTGAACCGACAGATCTATCATGAGATTGTCAGCCACGAGAAGACCCATGCCCAGCTCCAGTTTACCCAGTTTGCAATAAATAATGCCTCGGTTCTGATCATGTGGGCCAATCGCGAAGGCCGTTTTATGTACATGAACCGGGAAGCCCAGGCGGTGCTGGGTTACCAGCACCGTGATGTGAGCACAAAAAAAATTCAGGATATCATTGCCAGGGTTCTCCCGTTTCCGTGGGATGAGATCTGGGAAACAATCCTGCGGGACCGGCATTACGTGTTAGAGACCGCGCTCATGGGACCTGATGGCCGCGAGGTCCCTGTTGAAATGGTTTTCAATTATCTTAAGTTCAAGGACAAACGGTACTGCTGCTGTTTCGCAACAGATATCGCCGAGCGCAAGCGGGCGGAAGCGGCGCTCAAGGAGAGCGAGTCATCTCTGAACATACTGCTGGAAGCCATCCCGATCCCTGTTTTCTACAAGGATAGAGAGGGGCGATACCTGGGGTTCAACAAGGCTTTCGAGAACTTCTACGGGAAAAGCAAGGAACAGCTGATTAGCAAAAGTGTATTTGATATCAGCCCTCCCGAACTTGCGAAAGTCTACCGTGCCGAGGACATCAAACTATTCGAGAAGCCAGGCATCCAGGTATACGATTCGCAGGTACTGGATTCGCACGGCATCTTACACGATGTGATCTTCCATAAGGCCTCGCTCACCGACAAGCAAGGCTCGGTCACCGGTCTGATCGGAGCGATCCTCGATATCACCGAGCGCAAGCGGGCAGAGGAAGCGCTGCGGCTGAGCGAAGAGCACTACCGTACAATTTATGATCAGTCACCCATCGCCATTGAACTCTATGGTGCTACGGGTACACTGGTACACGTTAACCAGGCGTGTCTGAACCTGTTTGGCATAGAGAATATACGGGCAATCCAAAATTTCTCTCTTTTTGGGGACCCGAATATCAACGATGAACAGAAGGTGAAATTGCATCGGGGAGAGATTGTACATTACCAGGGGCCTTTTGATTTCGATAAAGTAAAAGTCCTGAAGCTTTATCCTACCCGCAGGGAAGAGATCATCTGGCTGGATGTGCTCATAACACCGATGGGAGATCATGCGGATTCGGTAACAGGTTTCTTCGTGCAGATCCAGGATATCACTGATCGCAAACGGGCGGAAGCTGCATTAACAGAATCATTTGCGACATTTCGGACGGTCATGGACAGTCTTGACGCTCTCGTGTACGTAGCGGATAGGGAAACCTACGAAATACTGTTTATCAACAAGTATGGTAAGGAGATTTTTGGCGATATTTCCGGAAAAATCTGCTGGAAATCACTTCAGGTGGATCAGAAAGGTCCCTGCCCGTTCTGCACGAATGAAAAATTGCTGGATTTGGATTGCAATCCTGCAGGAATCCTGATCTGGGAGTTTAAGAACACCATCTCCGGACGATGGTATGAATGCCATGATAGCGCGATATGGTGGACGGATGGCAGAATTGTGCGTATTGAGATTGCCACAGATATTACCGAGCGCAAGCAGGCCGATGGGGCAATCCGCCAGGCAAACAAGAAGCTCACCCTCCTCTCCAACATAACCCGGCACGATATCAACAATCAACTCCTGGCATTGAATGGTTTTTTGAAATTATTACAAAAACAAGCCCGGGATCCAGCACTTGAGGATTATTTTACCCGGATAACGAAGGCGAGTACAAGGATCTCCACTATGATCCAGTTCACAAAAGAATACGAGGAGATCGGTGTCCAGGCGCCCATATGGCAGGACTGCGACTCACTCGTGGACACCGCGGCGAAGGAGGCCCCGCTTGGACAGATCATGGTGAAGAAAGATCTTCCCACCGGGATGGAAATATTCGCCGACCCGCTGATTGTTAAAGTGTTTTACAACCTGATGGATAACGCGGTGCGGTATGGAGGAAAGATCACTACGATACGGTTCTCTGCCCTGGAATCCGGTGATGATCGTCTGATCGTATGTGAAGATGACGGGGTTGGCGTCCCGGCAGCTGATAAGGAAAAGATCTTCCAACGTGGGTTTGGGAAAAATACCGGGCTTGGATTAACATTATCAAGGGAGATACTGTCCATCACCGGGATCACCATCCGTGAAACGGGCGGACCTGGGCAAGGAGCTCGGTTCGAGATGGTGGTGCCGATAGGTATGTGGCGTTCAACATTGAATGATACATAATGGCAGATACACTCCGAGTCCTCTATGTCGATGACGAACCTGGTCTCCTTAACATCGGCAAATTGTTCCTTGAGAAAGGAGGAGCATTTGCCGTTGATACGTTCATTTCCGTCGAGGCAGCACTGGAGCGGTTGAAGACGGAGCGGTATGACGCCATCATCTCCGATTACCAGATGCCTGATATGGACGGGATTGCATTCTTAAAACAGCTCAAGGAATCAGGGAATACGACACCGTTCATTATCTTCACCGGCAAGGGACGTGAAGAGGTGGTTATCGAGGCGCTTAATTGTGGTGCAGATTTTTATCTTCAGAAAGGTGGGGAGCCTAAAGCCCAGTTTGCCGAGCTTTCGAATAAGATACGGTACGCTGTTACACGGAGGCAGGTGGAAGAACAGCTCTCCGAATCACAAAAGAGAACTGCAGATATTATTGAATTCCTCCCTGATGCGACATTTGCGATCAATACAAACGGGGATGTGATAGCCTGGAACCGTGCCATGGAAGACATGACAGGCGTTCATGCCACAGAAATCCTGGGGAAAGGGAATTATGAATATTCGATCCCCGTGTACCACGAGCGACGGCCTATTCTAGTGGACCTGGTCCTTAACGATGATCCATCCATTGTAGTAAAATACCCCACATTGAAAAGGGACGGGCGGACTCTTATAGCGGAAGCGACAAGCCCATACCTTTACAATGGCAAGGGGGCGACGATATGGTTCACCGCAGCTCCCCTCTACGATCACCGTGGGGAAGTCGTAGGTGCAATTGAATCAATACGGGATATTACCGATCTGAAACGGGCTGAGATGGAACTCCGTCATACGATTGACGAATTGACCCGGCAGGAACAGGCACTGCGGGATAGTGAGCAAAAGTACAGGGAGATTTTTGAAAATTCAGTAATGGGGTTATTTAAGACTGCACCAGGGGGCCAGATAATTAACGCAAACGATGCGCTTGCCCGCATGTACGGATACCCATGTGCGGCAAAAATCTTAAAATTCAACGTGAATGCCGGGCAATTGTATGCGAATCTGGAAGACCGGGAAGACGTGCTTCGGATCCTTGCGGAAAAAGGGGTAGTTGAAAACTATGAAACCCTGAACCTTAAACGGGACGGGACCCGTTTCTGGGTCTCGATAACGGCGCGGACCATCCGGGATACTGATGGTGCCGTACTCTTTTATGAAGGAACGAACACCGATATCACCGAGCGCAAGCGTGCGGAAAATGCACTGCGGGAGAGTGAATCGTTTAACCGGAGCCTTGTAGAGAACCTGCCCGATTACATCGCGGTATACGGACTGGAGGGACAGGTCCTCTACGTGAACCCTGCTTCGGTGAGAGCAATAGGGTACCGTGCAGAGGAGTTGGCCGGCACGTCTGTGCTCTCGTATGTCGCGCCGGAATGCCATGATGCAGTAATCGCCAAAATGGCAGCCCGCCGTGAGGGTGGTGACTCATCCGGGTATGAAATAGTCATTGTTCCAAAAGATGGCCGCCGGAGAACGGTTATCGCAAAAGGTACCCCGATCCAGTACCACGACAGCCCTGCCGTACTCCTGCTCCTCACTGACATTACCGAACGAAAAGAGGCCGAAGCAGCGCGACAACGCCAGTCGATAACACTTTCTATCCTGAATAATATCATCTCTGCGGCAAACAAGGCCGAGGATCTTCCCGGGCTCCTCAACAGTATCCTCGAGGAATCGCTCCGCCTGCTTGACTTCGACGCCGGGGGGATCTACCTGGTTGACTATGCTACACGAATTGCAAATGTCGTCCATTCAAAAAATCTACCCCCTGAGCTCCTTGCTGAAATTAAGACAGTCCCCATCGATCAGAAACCCTATGATACGCTTTTTATTCAAAACGAACCTATTTTCACCGAGAATTATGCCCAGATGGCTCCTGGCCGTTCGAAGAAGTTTGGGTTTCAATCAATGGCCAGTATCCCCTTACTCACAAAAGGTGTAGCAATCGGGGCGCTGAATATTGTCAGCAAGAGACGATATGTAATTTCTGAGGAGGAAACACAGACGCTTATCTCCATCGGGAGGGAGCTCGGTAGCACATTAGAAAGGATGATAGCAGAAGAGGATGCAAAGAACGCCTCAAAAAATTTTGAGACCCTTTTCAACTCCATCGATGAAATGGTATTTGTATTAAACATGCAGGGGTGCATCCTTGCGGTAAATAATACGGTTCAGAAACGCCTCTTATACACTTCAGAAGAACTTACCGGTACAGATGTTTTACTCTTGCACGTACCTGAGAGACGCAACGAGGCACTCCATATTGTGCAGGGTATGATTGCCGGAACAATCGATTCCTGCCCGGTGCCTGTTCTAACAAAGGAGGGTACACGCATCGAAGTCGAAACAAAGGTTACCCACGGGTGGTGGAATAACCAGAACGTGCTTATCGGGGTTTCCAGGGATATCACCAAACGCAGAATAGCAGAGGAAGCATTAAAGGCTAGCTTAGAAAAGTTCCGGGGCATTTTTGACACAATAAATGATGGAATTCATATCCATGAGATTGAACCGGATGGAAAACCCGGAAAATTTATAGAATTGAACGAAGTTGCCTGCCGGATGCTGCAGTATACCCGCGAAGAACTGTTGGAACGTGGACCTCTCGATATTGCTACGGATTATCACAGTCGGCCACTCAATGAGATTATCGGGGAACTATCCTTGAACGGCCACTCGATCTTCGAGACTGAGCACCGGAGAAAGAATGGGACCACCTTACCGGTTGAAGTTAACTCCCATGTAGTTAGTCTCCAGGGAAAACGAGTGATTGTGGGGGTTGCCCGGGATATCTCCGAACGGAAAAGAGATGAGGTGGCGTTAAAAGGTGCCAATAAAAAACTCAGTATCCTCACCGGCATCACCCGGCATGACATCAATAATCAGCTCACGGTATTAATGGGATTCCTTTCAATAATTGAACAACAACAGGCAGATCATAAACTTGATGAGTATTTCCAGAAAGTTACTACTGCTGCGAAACGGATCTCCGCCATGATCCGGTTCACGAAGGAATATGAGGAGATCGGTGTTCATGCACCCAGATGGCAGGACTGCCGTACACTTGTGGACACTGCAACGAAAGAGGCCCATCTTGGAAAAGTCCTGGTACAAAACGATCTTTCTGCCGGCATGGAATTGTTCGCCGACCCGATGGTTGTCAAGGTCTTTTACAACCTGATGGATAATGCAGTGCGATACGGGGGGAAGATCACAACCATCCGGTTTTCTGTTACTGAATCCAGTGATGGCCCTATTATTGTTTGTGAAGACGATGGGGTAGGTGTACCCGCTGACGAGAAGGAGAAGATCTTCGAGCGGGGCTTTGGGAAGAATACTGGTATGGGTTTGTTTCTCTCAAGGGAGATCCTCGATATCACCGGCATCACGATCAAAGAGACGGGCGAGCCGGGAAAGGGGGCACGGTTTGAGATCATTGTTCCGAAAGGGACGTGGCGGATGACAGGGAAAGGTGACTAATGGCAGATACAATCCGGGTCCTCTATGTCGATGACGAAACAGGCCTGCTTGATATCGGCAAGCGGTTCCTTGAGAAAGAAGGAGCATTTGCCGTCGATACGCTCATTTCCGTCGAGGCAGCACTGGAGCAGTTGAAGACGGAGCGGTATGACGCCATCATCTCCGATTACCAGATGCCTGATTTGGACGGGATCGCGTTCTTGAAACAACTCAAGGCATCGGGGAATATAACACCCTTCATCATCTTCACGGGGAAGGGGCGTGAAGAGGTGGTCATTGAAGCTCTCAACGAAGGCGCTGATTTTTATCTCCAGAAAGGCGGTGAGCCAAAGGCACAGTTTGCTGAACTAGCACATAAGATCCGATCGGCAGTAATGCGGAAGCATGCGGATGCGGAACTCTTAAAGAAAAACGAAGAACTCAATGCCTCCTATGAGCAAATCGCCGCGGGTGAGGAGGAACTCCGGGCCAATTTAGACGAACTGATATCACAGGAACGGGCACTGCGGGAGACTGAACAGCGGTACCGGAATATTGTCGAGGACCAGACTGAATTCATCTGCCGGTTCCTGCCGAACGGCACGCATATCTTCGTCAATGAAGCCTATTGCCGGTACTTTGGTGTAGCACGTGAAGATATCATCGGGCATACCTTCAGGCCAGTCCTTTATGCCGATGACCGGGAAGCAGTTTCCAGTTTTTTTGCCACACTCACACAAAAAGATCCTGTCGGGACGATTGACCACCGGATCATCATGCAGGATGGCAGCATCCGCTGGCAGCGGTGGAGCGACCGGGCAATATTTGATAACAAAGGAGATGTCGTTGAGTACCAGTCTGTCGGCCGGGACATCACTGAACAGAAAGCGGCGGAAGCAGCCATTAAACAAAGCGAAGCCCAACTAACCGCCATTATCCAGGGTTCACCCATCCCTAAGTTCGTCATCGACAAAGATCACCGTGTAATTCACTGGAATAAAGCGCTTGAAGCATACAGCGGGATATTGGAAAAAGAAATTATTGGCACAAAACAACACTGGCGGGCATTTTACAAAGAAGTTCGCCCCTGCCTGGCGGACCTCCTTCTGGATGGTGGAGTTGAGGAGATCCCGGGGTGGTATGCGGGAAAATATGCAAAGTCAAAACTAATTGAAGGTGCCTATGAAGCGACGGATTTCTTTCCCCATATGGGCATAGCAGGGATATGGCTCTTTTTCACGGCATCGGTAATAAAAGATGATGAGGGGAACACCCTTGGCGCCGTTGAAACACTTGAAAATATCACAGAAACGCACTTTAAAACAGAAGAATTAAAAGATGCCTACCAAAAAATGCAGGCCGCCTTTGACCAGGCGAAACTGAGCGAGGAACGGTACCGGAACGTGGTCGAAGACCAGACAGAGTTCATCTCCCGGTTCTACCCTGATGGCACTCATGTCTTTGTTAATGAGGCATATTGCCGTTACTTCGGAAAACGCCGCGACGATATTATCGGGCATATTTTCCGGCCTGTTATTCCAAAAGAAGACCGGCTAAAACTCAAAGAACACTTCAGGTCCCTATCTCCCCAAAACCCGGTCGCCATGGTGGAACACCGCATTACCATGCAGGACGGCTCAGAGTGCTGGCAACGATGGTCAGAACGTGCAATTTTTGATAATGAGGGGGTAGTCATCGAATTCCAGTCGGTCGGCAGGGATATTACAAACATAAAAAATGCCGAGATTGAACTCAACCGCAGTCATGAAGAATTATCTGCTGCTTATGAACAGATCGCTGCAATAGAGGAGGAACTGCGAAGCAACTATAATGAACTCGCTGAGGAACAGAACCTGTTACGGGAGAGTGAAAATCGTTACAGGAATGTTGTTGAAGACCAGACGGAGTTCATTTCCAGGTTCCTCCCCGATGGTACTCATATCTTTGTCAATGAGGCATATTGCCTGTGCTTTGGAAAGACCTCTGATGAGATCATCGGTCGTATCTTTGTACCTGATATCCCGGAAAAGGACCAGGTCATTGTCCGGCAGCACTTTCAATCACTCACACCAGAAAATCCGGTTGCAACGGTTGCCCACCGCATCGTCATGCCCGACGGTTCAGTCCAATGGCATCGCTGGTCAGACCGTGCAATTTTCGATGAAACTGGCTCGATCGTGGAATACCAGTCTGTAGGGCGGGACATTACCGAACAAAAACTAGTCGAGGAGGCACTTCGAAATTCAGAAAAGATCCTTGAAGGTATTATTGAACACCTCCCTGACCCGACGCTCGTCATAAACATGAACGGTGAAGTGATCGCCTGGAACCGTGCCCTCGAAGTACTGACCGGTACGAAAGCCAGTGATATGCTGGGAAAGGGGGATTATGAATATTCAATTCCTTTATATGGCGTACGGCGACCGATATTGATTGATCTTGCTCTAACTCCTGATGAAGAGTTACTAAAAACATATCGAGTTGTAAAACGGGAGGGCGAAACGCTGGTGGGAGAAACGCTCTTTGCACAACCACAGGGAAAAAAAGCCGTGCTCTGGGGTAAGGCCTCACCCCTGTATGATAAATTTGGCACGGGAATAGGTGCTGTTGAGTCCATTCGTGATATTACGGAAAGAACAAAGGAGGAGGAAAAATTCCGGTTGGTAAACAAGCAGCTTAACCTTCTGACTGGCATAACACGGCATGATATCAATAACCAGCTGTTGGTACTCAAGGGTTACCTGGAGGTATCTTCCGATTACCTGGATGATCCCATACGCCTCAAGGAATTTATTAACAGAGAGATGAGGGCAGCTACGACCATCGAAGAACAAATCGCCTTCACCCGGGAATTCCAGGATATGGGGGCAAAGCCACCAGTATGGCAATCCCTGCCTGCTGTTATTGAGCAGGAGAAAAAACGATTGCATCCAGGTGATATCGATATCGAAACAGATTGTATCGATCAGGAAATTCTTGCAGATTCATTGTTTGAAAAGGTCATCTATAACCTGGTTGACAACGCCCTGAAATATGGCGGGGACACCATGACGAAAATCCGCTTCTTTTCGTACGAATCAGGTGGAGATCTTATTGTTGTCTGCCAGGACAACGGGGAAGGGGTACCCGGAAAAGATAAGAGCCGTGTTTTTGACCAGGGTTATGGGAAGCACACAGGCCTTGGGCTCTACCTCTCCCGTGAGATACTCTCGCTGACCGGCATAACCATTGCTGAAACAGGGGAACCGGGGAAGGGGGCAAGGTTTGAGATGAAGGTGCAGAAAGGAGCATGGCGGATGACGGGGGATGGTGCATGAAACAGGCGATCGATAAACAGACCCTCGTGTCCT
Organism: Methanomicrobiales archaeon; assembly: GCA_026394715.1. Taxonomy (GTDB): domain Archaea; phylum Halobacteriota; class Methanomicrobia; order Methanomicrobiales; family Methanospirillaceae; genus CAIKOD01. Next base: position 10,220 of record JAPKXR010000118.1, read on the forward strand.
CAGCTAGTGGCAGGGATGCTCTGCGTCCTGCTGGCCTTCGGGTGATGGGCAAGTGAAACCCAACACAACGAATCCAGCGTGAAAATAATTGTGTTCCCCCACGTGTGGGAATGTTCCGTATTACGGGGGTAAATTCGGATTGGCTTTTTTTGTGTGTTCAGCACATATAGGGGTTAAGCCGTTTGTATTGTTCCCCACACGCGCGGGATATAAATTTATGATCTATCGGGATATGAACCCAACGACACGTGTTTCCCGGCCGCGTGAGGTAGACCCCCCTAGGCCTGTATACCACATTGTCCGGATCAAACAGGAAGGCATTTTATCACAAAATAAGTAAGTGTAAAATAATGGCAGAAGAAAAAATTCGATTGATAAAAGATGGGGGAGATCCATGTAGGAGTTCTTCCACGGTTACAGACGCGGAACGAAAAAGAGGAGCCACGTTTTTTAAGAGGCTTCAAAAGAAACTTCAGAGTTAATAAGATGAAACTGCATGAAGTCTGGGAAGGGGCCCACTGGCAGCATGTTAGTTCGTGGGATTCATTGAATGGTGCCGAACAGGAAGCGGTACGACTGAATGAAAAATTTAACGGGGATTATTTCGTACGAAAAGTCACCGGGTCCGTGGTATATCAGGACAGGTCTAGGCGGATGTAATTATGGCAGAATCCCGCAGAATATTCTGCCGTAGGCCGGCGACCGGGGCAGACCCTCACGTTACCTTGCAACGATGAACAAAATACATGATGGTTAAAGTACCCGGGGCCAATGTAATTGGATGACTGAATATCTGCCAGTTTTTAAGACGCCCGATGATTTGAAAATTGTTGTCAACATCGAATAGCGATGTAAGTTTCTACAAGCTACCACGGAATCCGCCTAAAACCGGTGGCAAGAATACTGCCAGCGTCGAAATATACGGCCACTCTGAGTGAACGGGGACCGTGTATTATTATACATACGATTTGGTGACGTCAGATGATATGGTTGGCGAACACAACCTTCTATTCGTCGAGGAGGTTAGAGACGGTCTCACGGACCGGGTCATAATGCAGAGTCTGAACTATAATGAGACCAAAATAACTGTGCAATATTTTCCCGGGACCTTCGATAATCTACCCGAATAAAAAACCTATTCTCTTTTTCTGCAAGACAACCCCTTATCACCGCTCTTCAGGTGATGGCATCATGCAGGCAGCTCATAAACAAATCACAACTCTTTTATGACAAGGCCGGCAACAAAGAAATAAGTGAAGATCAATCCCATACCGGGTATGTAGCACACATCCCGAGGGTTCCGGTTATCAGGAGATGAACGATGAAACCATATGAAGTCTGGGAAGGCAACCATTGGCTCTACGCATCCTCGTGGGACACCCTGGAAGAGGCCTCACAGGAGGCAAATCAACAAAACACCGCACATAACTCAAGATATTTCTTGCGTAAAATAAATGAGTCCGGTCAGTACCTGGATAAGTCCAAATGGTAATGACGGTTCAGCATACGTCGTACAGATGAAGTCGCCAAATCATGACCGTTTTTAAGATCTCCGATGGCAAGAGAATTGATGTCAGCATCAATAGCGATGTATGTCTCTATAGGGCACCAGAAGGCATGGCCGGGATCGACATATATGCCCATAAAGCCCCGTCAGGGACCATGTACTACTATACCTACGCGTGGTCGACAACGCATCCACCGGTATATTCAATTATCACGCCAGCTGAGGTCCAAGATCTTCTCATTGGCCGGGCCAGCCTGCCAGTGTACGGTCGCCTTACCGATGATGAAGTGAAGTTAGCAGAACAACACTTCCCTGGTATCTTCAAATGAAGATGTCAGATTCATTTTTTTAGTGGCTGCAGGATGACAGATGCATATCAGGGCATGGGCAGGCGATCGGGAATAGTATCGAATTATTCTTCCTGTTTATTCGTCCACCAATTCAAGCCGGTCAATCCCCAGCCAGGGTACCATCATCGTCACCCCGTTGAAAGAGAACACCGGGTCCTGGCGTTCACTTATCCCCTTCGTTCCAATTCCGATAAATATCCCATCGGCATTCGTATATCGGGTAACTACCCGGTATTTCTTACCCGGTACAAGTTTGTCCTTCCACTCCTCTGCTTTAACCATTTGGCACTACATCAGGCATAGAGCTATATCCGCAGCTGCCGGACGGGCGGTGAAAGTGATACGGACCTTCACCACTTCCGCCATCGTCCCAAAAATAAACCCGGTAACCGTATTCATTTTTTTCCGTTGGTACGATGCCCTGCTCCTCGCACGGATAGTATCCCCGTGTCCCTGATAATATTCGCTGTTTTTCTTCCGCATTTTATCAGGGTTGTTGTTGTAGTAGCATTTGTACCGTGCACGCCGTTTATCTAATATTGACTGCTCCCGGGCCACAACCATCGCCTCAGCGAGAGGAATGGAGGATTTTACAACCTTCATCCCTTCACCTTTCGCTTGCGGAGCCACTCAATACGGCAGGCCAGACTATGGAAAACATGCTTGTTTTTCATCCGGGCCCTGGCATCGGATGGCATGAGCGTGAAATTTTTGCCGCAGTTGTCACATACCAAGGCGACACGATCCCGTTGGTTCGTCATGGGACCGCCCCCATGCGACCGGTCCCGTTGCATACCTGGCACGGTTCAGGGAGTTTCCGTTTCCGGAAGAGCCGCCCCGTCCCGCGACAGGCCACGCAGTCGATCTCCCGGTGGTAGCGGTCGGTCATTCTGCCACCTCCAACCATTCAACCCAACCAAAGGACAGGCCACAACGGTTCCAGGTGTAGTGATGTTCCTTTACATCTGCTCCCGGCGACACAGATCCATCACAGTCAGGAAACTCCCATAATGCCCCATTGCATACCGGGCATATCTTCTTCCAGGGATCTTCTTTCTGGTGTGTGATGATCAATTCATTCATGCTCCCAGGCACCACCAGGGTGACCCGGCAGGCGGGCTCATCCTGGATAACCTGAACCTCAAGTCCACACTCAATACAGGAATGCCTGTCGCTACCAGGTTCCAGTTCGTTATGTCCCCATAACGATCCGCCACATAACGGGCACCGCAGCATCCAGTGATCATGCATACTGGTGATAATGATCTCATCCATTACCACACCCCTATCGTCATCCCGATACACCTGCTGCCATTTTTTCATGTGGTTTTCCTCTGTGCCACACCAGATGTGGTGAGCTCATCAAAAATTGACGGGTCCTTACTTACAATATCAATTTCTGCTTCTATCGCGGTGCCTTCAGGCGAAACAGGTTTCTGGCGTAACCAGACCGTCCCCGTTATTTCCGTCTCGTTTTTCCAGTGTTTGAGATATTTCCGGAGTTCTTTTACCGTTGTCATGGGTGCATCTCCCGGGTCGAGCAGCGTTCTGCTGTCTTGTCAAAGATTACACAGTCCATACTCGCAACATCAAGTTCGGCAAATACCACTGCCTCGCATGAAGGATCAGGGTTTAGGAATAGCCAAACCGTCCCCGTTATTTCCGTGTCGTTTTTCCATTGTTTGAGAAATGTCCGAAGTTCTTTTACCGTTGTCATAGAAGGTCCCCTTTGTTTTTTGAATGTTCATAAGCCTGGCATTATTGCGTCCACGTACTGCGCATGAAGGGCAGAGATACAACGAATGTACCCGGTCCCAATACCCGTTCGGTGCACAAAACCCACAGATAAAACATTTATCTGTCATCCGCCGGCACCACCTCTCACTGAGCCCGGGGCCCAGGGCTTTTCACGGTCATAACATTGCTGACATAACCGTGTCCCAGCCTCCTGGTCATGGTACACTGCTTTCCCAATGTCACATACCGAGCAGCGGCCGATGTCTTTTGATATCCTCACCATCCGGCTGAGCACGATAATTCCCGGGAGAGGTGGGCCCTTGGTCTGCTCCTTCCTCTTCGCAGAATCAAAACATTTCTTACAGATCCGTACCGCCAGCTTATCCTTCCTGGACTTCCGTGCCGGCGTGACTTTCTCGAGATAATCTACACCCTTGCGCCCACAGGTAGCGCACGTGATACTGTTTTCATGGTAGCCGATGGGTTTGAAATCCAGGCTGATGACTTTCAGCAGACCCCCCTGATTATCAGCACTTTCAGCAGCCTCTAATTTGTTGCTGAATGAATTCGCGACATTTTCCTGCGTCTTTTTTAAAATCGGAGGGCGATTGCTATGGTTGTCTTCGACACTTTCAGCAATTCCAGGATCACAGTGACAGGAAGAGCTGAAATTTCCGTCCGGTACCGGATGCTCTGTGATTTCCAATTTGCTGAAAGTAGTACTATTATTAAAGTTTTTATTTATTATACAAGGGTTTTTTTGATTTTCAGCACCCGTATCCTCGTTTGCGACTCTTTCAGCAGTTGCTGAAAACGTGCTGAAAGTTGCTGAAAGTGCAGTAAATGATGGCGTGTCATTATTGTCGCCGTCCAAGTCATCGTTCCTCAGCCATACGGCCCCGCCTGCCGACCAGAGGCGATATACATCGAAATTGAACTGGTACGCATGGGTCCTTCTCCGCACACTTCGGCCAATATCATCATCGCTCACAACAGTCCGGTCAGTGAAGCTGATCGCCGGACACTTATCGAGAAGTCCTGAGTACGTCTGGCCCCTGCAATTGTACCCCTGGAGGGCCCGGTGGACTGACTGGTAGGAAAGGTTCGTTGCCTCCTGGAGTTGCTGGATGGTAAACTCCACATCCCCTCGCTTCGAGATGACGACGAGCATCTCTGCCTCCCGCCTGGTCAGCTTTGTCTCCTGCCCGCCTACCGATCCATTCAGCTGCCCGAACAGGATTGCAGCCGCGTAGAAATCCTCGAGCGTGGCCACAATATACGACCCGCCGGTCTCAAGCGGACACCGTTCCCGCTGCATAGAGAAGAGCAGGGCATGGGCCTTGATGAGCGAGTAGAACATCTCCGGGTTTCGGCGGTTCGCCTTTGACTGGAACTCGACGCGGGTCGAATACGGGATCACCACGTGCAACCGCTCGCGCCCGAGAATCTCCCACATTGCCCGGCAGGTGAGGACCTCGGGCCGGGTGATGTTGAGGTTTTCCGGGACTTCCCCTTCCCGCTTTGCCATCTCTACCAGGACCGCTGCGTCCTGTTCAGGAGAATCATCGATCCAGCAGGTGAGCATCCGGTTGAATACCTGGTCATCACCTGACCCCTCGACTTTCGCGATCCACCAGATGCAACGTTCGGGAATACTGCATACCATCGACTTTCGTTCCTGGCTGACTGTCCGGTAGTTGATCGGTTTCCTGAATGACGAAGTGGCCCCTTTCAGGATCTCCTGCATGTCTTCCGACAGCAGTTTATCATCGAATACAATCGCGGTCCCGGGCTTCAGGTCGTCCATGTAAAACAGCGCCTTGTTGGACATCGCCCCTTCCAGCCGGAACCGTTCCGGGACCTGGAGGAGTATCTTGTTGAACGTGTCGCTCTTCCCCTTCCCCGATTCGCCGCTGACTGATACATGGAGGCCGTTGTTGTTGTCCACATACCGGGAAGCAAGGCTGACAATCAGGCATTCGGCGGGGACTTCATCACCCACATGGTCAAGGGAGAACGTGCCAAGCATGGCTTTCAGTGGGTCTCCGTGCTGCAGCACCGTCATGGCCTCATCGTAATGCGGGATATCCGCAATGGCGGTAGCTGAGGATGGGACCGGCGGGGGCCCGCCTGGTGGCCGGGGTTTACTGCTGGTTCTACGTTCCACCGCTGGTTCGTATTTCTCACGAAAATCATCCCAACGTTGAACCCCGCCTCAACATGAAGCATGCTTACAGGCAGCGAACAAACCCCCGTCATAAAACTGAATTGCATACGCACCGTCTTTGTGGGCAGATGAGAACGGGCACTCGTCGAGGTTGTAAAGAATTCCCCCCTTGATGTCTTTCTGGTTGGCTAC
>JAPKXR010000036.1 GCA_026394715.1 Methanomicrobiales archaeon
GAGACCATTTCATGCACGGTTACCGGGGGCGTTATGTTCATATCCCTTGCCCTGGTGTTTTTTGTGGCATTATACCGTATCGCCGTCCCTGAATCACTGATCAGGGAAGGTACGATGTTCGGTATCGTCCTCATGATACTAGGGGTATGTACAAACTCCTGGCTGAGTTACAAAAACCACCGGATTGCAAGAAAAGAACCCTCCCTTATTATGGAGTCCCAGTGGCGGCTGTTTCGTACGAAAGCCTTCTCGGACGGTGCAGTCCTTGTCGCCCTGACCGCCAGTCTGTTACTGGCAGAATACAAATGGTCCCACTATATCGACCCCCTTGCCTCATTTATGATCGTCGGCGTATTATTCCTGTCTGGTTACCGCGAGATAAAGACTGCCCTTCCGGACCTGCTGGACAAAACGCTCGAAGAAGAACTCCAGATAGAGATAATGAAAAACCTTGCAGAATTTTTCGATGAGTACCATGATATTCACGGGATCCGATCCCGCCGGAGCGGGTCACATATGTATATTGACCTCTTTCTCGAGTTTGACCCCGGGAAATCCATGGGCGAGGTGCAGGGGATAATTAACAGGATGAAGGCATCGCTGGAAGGGCATATCCCGGGAAGTTCTGTTAGTATTATGCCAACCAGCGGACCCTGAATCCTTGTGGGGATGAACTCCGGGTGATGATAATGGTAATCATGATTTTTTTGCCTGTGTCTTCCCGCTTACTGGACTGAAAGATATACCGGTACTACCCACTGACCTCCGGAGCACTATTGAAGGGTGTCGCCCGGTCAGTCTCTATTCAAAACGTCCGCTCACCCGGAATGAACGTGCGCTTCTCCGCTGGAACTCACAGGGGACCGTAGAGATTAAGGCGCCGGTTTACACGCTGCGAAATGTCCCCTATAAGGGATGAAGCCATACATTTGAGAAAACCAGCTCATCAAATCCCAGGTGGATGGCATGCAACCAGGGGTCTAACGGTATCTTACGTGCTCCTATCTTCTTGGTGCCGTCAATACTTCCCAAACGACATTGCGGGCCCATCTGATAGCCGCCATATCCGTTGCAGGCATTTGTCGCTCGTCGTCCGGTCACATCCACCAGGTCTGCGATGATTTACATGATGGCATGGCGGTACAGCGAGCGGAGCTGCCAGCCTGTTCATACCGATACCAGTCATATCTACCACAACCTTGACCGTTCAGGCGGATAGATCAACGGTGGAAACTGTGCCAGAGGGGCGTTTGATGACCAGCAGGTGGCTAACGTGCCTGGTATTGACGAAGAGACCGTAGTTTGTGGTAAACGGTACAACGGAGGGGAAGAAAACAGGCGGGCATTTTTCAGGAATGATTTCAAAACAGATACAAAAATCGATATTTTTTGTTAATCCCCCGTTTAGGGGGATTCCCCGGGGAACACCCCCGACTCTTTACAAGGTTTCGGATTTATTACTTTGGGGCAACATTCTGGGGGATACCCAGGTCCATGGCATCCTTGACCGGAGATGGCACGGTCATATTAACCGTGAGGGGCCACTGACCTGCCAGGCCTACGTCGATGCTAAACGGAGTGCCGGGCGGAAGGGCATTACCCGGATATATCATGAGAGTAAATAATTCATTTGGTTCGAGAAAATCATCCTGGTTTGCACTATAACCTGCTGACACGCCACTTTTCCCTGCGATCGTCCAGGCGGGTTTGGTAAGGGGGCGTGTTTCAGTCAAGGGGAGTTCGGTTTGTTTCCCATTCGCGGTAAACCATATATGGGTCTTTCGCATATCGATGGAAGGGGGCCCTCCGGCCCCTTCCGTGAATTGCTGTATCGTGATCGGCAGGCTGACCGAGCCCATTTTACCCGGATCAGGAGTCATGGTTTTCACCATCACATTACCCACCAGCCCTGATATATCCGCATACCCGGTGACATCCGCAGCAATGATCGGGGGATAGGGGACATTCGATAATTTTGTCCCGATATTTGTCCCTCCTTTAAAAGATGGGAAAATAAGTAAACTGAAAATAATGAGTCCCACAAGAATTGCAACGACCAGCAGCCCCAATACCAGGCTAAATTCACCCTCATCCCTTATGCGGCGGTCCATATTTCATTATGCCCCGCGGGGGAAGATAATTGTTTGTTTGTGTTTGAAATTGCAAATTTCCACCCGCGAACGAGAAACCGACCCACCTCAGCAAGGAGCGTGACACCCTTGCAAATGCCTGGAATAACAGAGAAATGATCCAAAAAAGGATTGGTCTCTCCATCCTTCTTAAACATTCCAAAAGATTGAATCTATCGACAGGGCCGACAGACCATATTTCTTCGGCAGCCAGGCGGTCACCTGCGGATATGCTGCAGCTGCGACATGATAAACGTCGATCATACAGGTCAATACTTCATGCTACCGAGATATCTGAGGTAACTATTTCGGGTAACCGGGAAAATGGTGAAGCATAAACCAATAATGTTTGCGTTATTATCAAAAATCGGTGATACATTACCATCAACCGGCATTTTGGTCTGGTCTTTTTTGACCAGTACGGCATCCTTTGGAAAACTTACGCTATGGCGGAGACGCATCACATTATCAATTGGATTTTCCATCACCCTGCCATCGGTGGGATTCACAATCACGATGAGTTCACGGTTGTGGTATTTCCGGGACTGATCGTTCAGGGTACCGATCATCGCTTCAGCTGCAGGATTCATTGAGACGATAATACCTTCCGTGTCGGTGACTACCAATGCCTCGTACATACCAGAAAAGATCTGTAAAAAAAACTCGTGATTCTTTCGAATTTTGTGATTCACCTGGTGCTTATAGAAGGTAAGGTCAACTGCCCGGTGAAGATCGTTATCGGTAAACGGCTTTGTCAGATATTCACAGTCTTCGGTCAGCATGGCACGTTTGAACGTATCCGGGTCAGAATCACCAGTCAGGTAAACAACTGGTACACTGAATTTTTCCATCAGGAAGTTCGCCGTGTCGATACCATCCATCTTTCCCGGAAGCCTGATATCCATGACCGCAACCCGTGGCTTCAGATTGGCGGCCTTCTGAATTGCTTCTTCTCCGTTTAATGCGGTCCCAAGTACAGAATAGCCCATTTTTTGCAGCCTGAGCTCGATCAGGTGTACGAGGACGGGGTCGTCATCGACCACGAGTACGGATATGGTTTTCCTGTTCTGGGACATTGCAACCTTTGTTCGAATTTTTTTTGTTGTCTTCTTGTTGGTTGGCAAACCTGATGATAGTTTCCTGTTACTGAACGATACATCGTTTATTTAGGTTTTTATTGGAACTTGCAGGTATGCTTCGCATTCACATGGTACAGGATGAAACACAGCCAGCGCATTTTGTTGTTTTGGTTTTTAACCAGGTATACGTTCTTGAAAGGGATTGAAAAGAGCTTATTTTCAGTTATCTCCGTGATTTTATGGTAGAATGGTCCAGGTCATCGGCTATGTCCGTGACTGTACTAATATTGGGCGCAATAAAAACCATGTTCCAATTGTCTTTTGGGTCCAGCATTTTTGTGAACACAGGAGATTGAGGTGGAAAATTTTGGAGATGCCTAACCAGCAGAGTGCACAAAACAATCGGTTTCACGGATAAGTCACTATCACTGCGTTAGAACTTTCCACAACAGGATTAGTCAAATCGGAATGAGAATTGAGTTTCTTTTAACCAAAATGCAGGGACTTTAAAGAAGAACCCGTATGGAGGCCCCGCCATTTTTTCCGAGGCTGGAATATCCCTATAAATCGGCCTTATTTTAGTCAGATTCACGTAATGCCGTTAAATTAACCACAATATTCAAAGTGACAGGATATTAGTTGAATCTGGAGAAACGTGGCCTGAATTGGAGGAATTACACATATGACTCCCTTCTTCCCGAACCGTGTGATCAGTTTACTTCCGATCGGTTTCATTTTTCATATTTCCAGATATCCGATCAGTGTAAAACGGGGAATACATCTTTCAAAAATCATCCGGTTTCATCGTATCGAGGAGGGCACGATTCTGCGGTTTTAGTTCCGGTAATTTGTGTTGGATAACATCCCAGACAATATCATAATTGATGGCAAAGTACCCATGGATGATTTTATCACGAAGTCCAGCCATGAATCTCCAGGGAATGTGGGGGTAATCTTCTTTAACTTTTTCCGGAATATTTTTGGAAGCTTCGCCGATAATCTCCAATGAACGGGTTACTGCATGCTCCGTTGTCCTGTCTTTAGTAAGGTCTTCAAATGTTATGGTACCACGAAGGGATCCGAGATATTCGATCTCATCGAGAATGTGTTGGATGTAAACCCAATCATCCTTCAATCCAGATCACCTCACTCTCCACGCGGGACCGGATATATCGATCGATCCCTTTGACGGTCAGCAGGTCAATTTTTCTGGAAAACCGGTCTTCGAGGTAAAACGCGAGCCCCATGAAATTATCAAAGGTTGCCTGTCCTGGTGCGAATTCGACGAGCACGTCAATGTCACTTGTCCGTTTTTCTTCACTGCGGGCAAACGAACCAAAGATACCGATCCGTTTCACACCAAAATTTGCACATAGACCTGGGTGCGCCAGGTTCAAGCTGGGAAAAAATCGGGCTTCGTTTTCGTTGCAGTTGCATGACCGGTGATGACAAAGATATTCGCTCTTATTATGTGTAAGGTACTGGCATAGTATAAGTTTGTGGATTATCTGCCATGCCATCACCATGAGAGGGTCAATAATTCTGCACATCAACGCTCTCCGTCCTTCATGAGTTCGCCCTGCAATGCTGCCTTCGCGAACTTCCCGGACAAGGCCGGCAATCGGGTGACAATTATCGTCCGCCTGAGGGGTTCCCACCATCATTACCATTCGTTGAATGATCACGTTCGGCACTCACCCCTGGGCCGCTGTCTCTATCCGGCGCCTCGCCTTCCACACTACAGTTCATTACCTGCCCCTGCATCTCCTGACCCGGGTACTATCGTGAACTGTTATCAGATCATTATTGTTTTTATTTCGGATATATGTATAAAGAACCGAGAATGCCTTTTATTCGTATTGAGGGATGCCATTCAGACACTTGGTTTACCAACCCTGGAAATTAGGGGCGGGTTCTAATCGAGAAGTCAGATCGTCTGCTGCCGTCCGGAGGGCATGTTTCCCAGGGCACAACATTTCGGTTTCACTGATGAATCGCTATTACAATTTAAGAACCATTCACACGGGTTTTTGACAAATCTGACGAATAATTGAGCTTCTTTTACCTCAAATGCAGGGACTTTAAAGAAGAATCCGTATGAATGTCCCGACCGCTTTTCCCAGGGCTTGAATAGCCCTATAAATCGGCAGGATTTAAGGTAGATTAACGAAATACCTATAAATTAACCCCAATATTAAAAGTCACAGGATATTCATGCAAACTGGAGAAACTTAGCCTGAATTGGGCTTATTTACCTGTAATTCAGGGAGATAAAAGGTAAAGTCGGGAAAACCGCATGAAACCGTAAAATACCCGGTACCAACATATCCCAATGCGTACCTGATCGGGCAGTCTTTGCATTGTAATACCCCGTCCAAAAAAAATCGCCCCGGACCAATAGCCAGTTACCAGTACCTGCGTCGAAATGTGCAGTAAGATATTAATTTGGTAGATCCAAGTTCATGACAATGAAGATTAAGGTTCAACTCATCAGGGAGGATGTTGGCGGATTCTCGGTAGTTGTTCCGGGACTACCCGGTTGTATGTCCATGGGTGAAACCGAGGAGGAGGCACTGGCAAACATCAGCGAACTGATCCCGGCATACCTTGAGGTATACAGCGAGGAAAATGCCAAAACCTTGTCTAATATTAAGGAGATCCTGGTAACCGCATGACAAAAATGCCG
>JAPKXR010000085.1 GCA_026394715.1 Methanomicrobiales archaeon
TCACCACGTATCATGGCGTAGGTGATTATCTCCAACATACAGCGAGGGTCATAAAATGCCGAACCTACTCCGTCTGATCGATACTTGGACAGAAATGCTGAAAAATTTAACAAATCCAGTATCGCCAGTATCACGTACACAGCATCATTTTTCGGAAAGCCACTCCATCACATCGATTGGCATGAGAAACACCTGTTCCCTTTCAACTCCTTTGATGATGTTGTGACGCTTAAACATATAATATATATTGGCTTTATTAATATATATTGTTAATTACTTAATAATATTATTAATTAATAACAATTAGATTTATACAACGGCCTCTTCAATGCCGTTGATTTTCTGAAGTCGTGCGAGGTCCATGATGAATACCTCAACGTTCAGGGATTCAATCATGGCGATATCAATACACGGATTGAGGTGAATCGTCTTGAAAATCAGGTGTCACATCTCATGTCTGAGGATATTTTCTCTGGAAAGCTGTCGGTAGCCACCGTTTCTTATTGGTCTTATGCTTTGAGTTCCGTCAAACGGTTCCAGCGGAGCCCTAAATCCCCGACCCTGTTACAGCCCAGGGGTTTTAGGTGAACTATGGATTCGTTACCCTTTGGCCACTCGTGTGTCAGGGGACGGGTCTCTTCTGTGTGATCATCTTGATTGAAACAAGTGCGGCATCACGTACTTTTGAATCAGGGTCGTTTGCAAGGCCCTGAAGAGTTGGTACAGCCCGGTTGTCCCCGATCAGCCCGAGTGCCCTTGCCGAAACTTCACGCACATCATGTTTCTTATCATCGAGGAGCCTGATGATGGGTTCAACAGCAGACGGATCACGAAGTTTTCCAAGTGCTTCTGCGGCATTCCTCCTCAACCATTTCTCATCAGAACCAAGGACGGCAATAAGTGATCCAACTGCCTGTGGGTCTCTGATTTTCCCGAGCGATTCCGCGGCGAGCCAACTGATTGTCGGGTCTCCAAGAGCCTCGATGAGGGCTGGGACCGCATCCGGGTTGCCGATTTCCCCCAGGTAATCACATGCCTTTTCGCGGTCGATCTGAGAGGGGCTTTTTAAGAGGTACACCAGCACCGTAACGTCCTTGTAGTACTTCGCCTTCATTTCAGCCTCAATCTGTTCTGTCTGGTACGGGGTTTCTTCATGCACTGCATGTATGTCCTGCTCGACCGGAGTCTTTGTCATTTGCATCCTCTACGGGTGTAATTGTCCACTCTGTTCCCGTATATGTGAATTCCTGCCGTAGAATATCAATTATTGTATGAGTGTGTACCGGATGCACGGGTCCCCGCGCCATCACGAGTATTGTCCGGTATGTGATTATCCCATGACGAGGTATGACTCGTTACCGTAGCAATGACGCGCATGAAATCGGTTACTGCCAGAGGAGGTTGAAATCCAATGATACCAAATTTTTAGGCCTTGTTTCAAAATTGTTTTTTTTATATTGATTATCTTTCTGCATTCCAGGGGGTTGTAAGCAAATGGAATTTTAGGGAAACTGGATCCTGGGCATTTCATCCTGTTCAGGAGATAGAAATTTTGGCAGCTCGTTTCGATGTTCACCAGTTGATTTACAGAAATAACGCTGGAAAGAGGATTTCAGTACCTTTTTATACCCCTTTATTTCCACTGGAGCGCACGATTTTAATGACGTATTTTGTGAAAGCGTGGAGGTCCTTCAGATGATATGGTGCCTGGTTTTGACACGACGGCAGTAGACTACCCAAGGATAACGGGTACCAGAATTCAGGTTACCAAGGCGCTTACCATAACATTCGTAACTCATTTTATCGTTTCATTTATCCCTTTTCAGGAAGAGAACCTATCTGAGTGAGATGAACATGCGGATACTATGTGTATACTATTCATGGAAAGGCCACACCGCGAAGGTTGCGGAACGGCTTGCAGATTTACTGCATGTATCGCCGGTGCGGATTGAACCCGCCGTTGAATCAGGGATGTTTGGGAAGGCGATGAAGGCACTGCTTGGGATGAGTTCCCCGATTAAACCCGTGAAAGAAGACCTGTCTGACATTGATGTGCTGGTGATTGCATCTCCCGTCTGGGCAGGGAAGGTGCCACCGTATGTGAATGAATATATAAACCGGATGTCGATGTGCGAGGGGAAACGGTGCTATGTCCTTGTTGAGATGGGGAATTCCGGGGCAGATAAGGCCATCGGGCACCTAAAAGGGCGCCTGGAAAGTAAAGGCATGAAGTTTGCCGGATCGACCTGGACAATCGAAAAGGACGTGGACGCAGATATGGTGTACGACCACCTGATCTCGTTTGCGGAAACAATTCACGGGAAGAAAATAGTACTGGTATAATCCGGTTACCATTCTCTGCCGTTTTTTAATATTATGAGCCTAATTCGGGGGTACGGGCATGAAACAAATTGAGTCATGGCCGGACCCACATCCCCGTTCGTTCCGGGCAACTCAAATACTGTGCCTGATAAACGGAAACCTATGAACAAAATTCCCTGTTGCTTCCTTATTATTCTCCTCACACTTTCGCTACTTGGGGCAGGTTGTACAAGTCCGGCGACCCCGGAAAAGGGGCTGCAAACGAATACCGTTACACCGGTAACCATTACGACCCCTTTGGTGCCCCAGTCTTCGGTAAGAACGGGTAATAATCTCACCGGGAATAGTGATGATACGGCAATGCAGTCGCTTCTGTCCCGGATCGGGGGCAGGGTAAACCGGTCACTCGAAACGCTTGACCAAAACATATCCGGTGCTGCCAAAACGCTTGGCGACACCGGAATTTCAGGCAGTGCGGCTGATTGGATACTGGAGGACCTGGCGGCCTCTCCACCTGTTATAGACGCCGTAACGGTAACGAATGGGGGGGAAATCGCCGCAGTAATGCCTGCCAGGTTCAAAAAAATTATCGGGGACCCGGTTGCAAACCAGTCACATATCAGGAAGGGGTTTACCGAAGGAGTCCCGGTCCTTTCAGGTGAATTTGCGACCGTTGAAGGGTTCAATGCAGCCGCCATTGTTTACCCGGTACGGTCTGCAAACGGGACTGTAATTGGCCTTATATCTGTGCCATTCAATCCTGAACTCCTGTTATCTGATGCAATCAGCCCGTTGATTGATGAGCGTGTGTATGAAGTAACGGTAATCCAGTCTGACGGGCGGATCATCTATGCAACAAACTCGTCCCAGGTCGGGATGATGTCCCTTTCTGATCCTGTTTTTATATCACGGTCTGACCTGACCCGTTTTATTAATCAGGTCATATCAACGGGTTCAGGCAGCGGTACCTATGTCGTGCAGGATACCGCAACGAAACCGAATGTAACGGTGGAAAACTCCTGGACAACGGTCTCACTGCATGGGACCCCGTGGAGGATTATTCTGGATACGTTAAAAGAGTGACACATTGAAATGAGAGGGCAGGTCCAGGAAAATACCAGGGGAAATTACAGTTTTAAGATAAATCCAATCCCCTGGTTACGTGCCTGAAGAATCGATATTTTTTGTATCCAGGCATTGGACATCAGTACCTCACCCTGTTAGTGCGGGGTCGCCACTCTCTTGAAGTGGCTAGGTATACCCGCAAGGCTGATGGGGGACTGTTGACACATCAGCACGGTTGGTGCTCCACGGAGCAGTATCATACCTTACCTGACCAGGGGTGGTCCCTGGTTATTCGCAAGAAATTGTAACACCAATAACCAAAATAACAACGTTGCGAATACCGACCCGGTCGGGACCCTGGATTTCCGGGAAGGAATGTATGCAGTGCGCAACTTTTTTTTCAGAAAATGACCCTGCGGTTAAAAGACATGGTGATTTGGCCTGTATAACAAACTGGCCATTACATTAAACCGTTGTCCGGGGTTGATCTTTTTTCCGCGACATGAGATTCACCTGAGTGCAATGAGGCACAAGATAAGTTCTGTTACCCACCTGCTCTGTGAGTAGCGCCGGGGGAAGGGCACTGGAATAACCTGTCCCTCCTTTGCTCTATGCACCCCTGGCAATTTCTGCGACGCTTCCAAGAAGCATATCTACGTCGTACTCGTTATTATACAGGCCAAGACTGGCACACACCGTCCCTTTCGGAAGTCCCAGTACCTCCATGAGCGGGGCACAACCATGGATACCTGATGTTACCATGATATCTACATTTTCGTCCAGGTAACGGGCGACGTCATCAGGGTCTATAGTCCCGATATTGAATGAAACGACCCCCACCCGTTGTCCGGGATCATCAGGGGCAAACACGTGTACACCACGGATCCCATTCAGGCCGTTAACCATTCGGGCTGTAAGGTGGCTATCATGGCGTCTGACCCGGTCCATTCCGATACTGGCAAGGTAATCAACAGCCGCTCCAAGGCCGATACCCCCCGAAATATTGGGTGTCCCAGCCTCATATTGCTGGTACCCCTTATCAGGGATATCCCCGGCCGGGTAAAGGGGTTCTGACATGCCGTTGCCAGACTTCGATGGAGTAAGAGTTCCCGGTTCTTTCATCCAGAGTACCCCGGTACCTGTCGGGCCGAGCATTTTATGACCAGAGCAGCAGAAGAAATCTGCTTCCAGCTGCATTACGTCCACAGGGATGTGCGGGACCGATTGTGATCCGTCCACGAGCAGCATAGCTCCATGCTCGTGGCAGACACGGCCGATTTCCCGGACCTGCGTGATGACCCCGACTACATGGGAGGCATGGGTGACGGCGATAACCCTCACATCTCCACCGGCCAGCAATTCTTCGAGTGCCGACAGGTCAGGCAGGTAGTCCGGACCTAACGGGAGTACCTCAAGGGTCGTCCCATGGACATTCGTCTCTTTCCATGGCAGGAGGCTGGAATGGTGCTCAAGCACGGTAGTGATGATGCGGTCCCCACGCTGCCAGGAAATTCCGCGGGCGACGATGTTCAGCGCTTCGGTCGCATTTTTTGTAAACACAAGTTCTCCACCGGTTCCGCCGATGAATGCTGCAACCTTTTCATGTGCATGGTGGTACCGCAGGGTCGCAATCCCTGAAAGGCGGTGCACGTTTCTCCCGAGATTCGAACGGTAATTCCGTTCATATTCCAACATTGCCTGAAGCACGGGCTCAGGTGAGAGGCCCATCGATGCACTGTCGAGGTAAATGATATCCGTCAGCAGGGAGAAATCACGGCGGACCCCAAGAAAAAAGTCTTCATCTTCCCGGGTAAGGGTGACCGTGTCCTTACCTGGCAGGATGGCCGTTTCACTGACCGATCGCCCGGAATGGACTGGTAGTCCCGGCTTGAGTACGTCCGCCGGGGTGACTGCATGCATGGTACCCGGTATACTGCCCGCGTTAGGAATTGCTTCAGTCGTTTTTGGGCCTGTCACCCCCGGAACGGACTGATGGCTTCGTTGCGGTTTTTCTTTTCCCTGGAGCTGACCTGCCCTGACTGTTCCCACCGGTGCAGCACTGATCTTCCCCATGGTCCTCGCGTCCTGCCTTGGCCCGGGTGAGGTACCTGGTACCGGGGCAGACCTTTTTCTATTTCCTGGCCTGGCGGTCTCACCCGTAGACCGCGGTGCTACCGCCACACCGTCTGCAGTCTCGCGAAGGAGGATATTGTGCTGCCGGCAGAGTTCCTGCATCTTGTTTGGCAGTCCCTTCCATCGCCAGAGCCCGAACGTGACATATTCGGGGGGCAGATCCTTCTTTTCTGCCCAGCGGGTGAGAAATTCTGTGCACCGTGCCATAAGGTCAGGGTGAATCCGCCCGAGTTCCGAGAACTCGGACTCAAGCATCGAGGGGCATGGATAACAACCGATCCGCTCAATCCCCATTTCATAGAGTGGATTAATCGGGGCGTCCTGCCACCAGAGGTACAGGAATACTTCGAGCGCCCTCCAGTTCCGTATCGGGGAGACATTCAATTGGAGTGGGTTTAGAGGGTTCTGGACTGCAAGTTCGAGGCCGGCCCTGTTCCACGACTCGTACCACCGGTTGCCCTGGATCGTAACACAGGGGCCGGTAGTTGCAAGGTGAAGGCGGAGCGGGTTCTGTTTCTGGAGCTTGCAGCACCAGCGGTTGTCCTTTGCGGGCGGCCCTGCCTTCTCGACGGCCGCCCAGAAATCACCTGCCCCGCCGATAACCTCAACCCCGAGCGACTGGACGAACTCAATCGTTTCAGGGAACTCGATCCCGGTATCAAGGAAAAATGCATCATTCACCCCCGCCTTCCGCGCCAGCAGGAGAATAGCGGTACTGTCCTTTCCGCCTGAGAACGAGACATTTGCCACCGGGCGGTCGTTCATATGCTGTTTTATTGAGCGCACCGCGTTTCGTTCGAGGTTTTTTAAGTGGTACGTATTCCTGGCGACCGCTTCTGCCCATTCCGGGTCCTTCGGCCTCACCGGGGTGACTGGCATTACTTCTTTTACCCGGAGTGACCCGTCTTTTAATACCGCTGTTCCGAACCGTCCCCGGTACTTCACAATCACGGTACCGTCCGGGACACCGGTGGTAATCGTGAACCGCTTGCCCCCGATCCTGCCCCGTGTATCACGGTCGCCCGAAAGGACCGCCGCCTGTTCAAGGTCGACAATTCCCTTCGTCGCATAGGGAAGGACAAACGGCAGGGCCTCGGGCGTGATATCAAATTTGCATTTCCTGCTCACCGGGTCGAAAGACAGCCAGCCGAACCGGGTGCCGTTGACAATAACCAGGTCGTTCCGGTCGAGTCCGCCTGCTTTATTGAAGAGGACGATATTCGGCAGAGGAATATCCCCAAACTGCCCGGTGATGAGGGTTTTAATCATCTCCCGGTCAGCCCTCAGCGCAGGGCGGACATCATACGGCTGGAGGAGTTCTATCGCACGGCCATTGTCGCCACAGCTGCAGGACCTGCCAATGAGCGGAACATTGCACTGGTCGCACCAGAACAGGGTGGTCTTTACCGGGGGCTCTCTCATCAGAGTAGCATTGGGGTGGAACGCTCATAATAGCGATCTTTGAGGACCGTTTCCGGGTACCTGCCACCCGTACCAAAAAAATGGGGGCCTTTCACCGGCTTTTCTACATCGTCGTCGGATCCTTGCCTTTACAAAGCCGGTCTTCCTGCCCTGTCCCATGGCACGGCGTTGCCAATACAGGGGATAACCATTATCTTCATCCGCATTTCATCTCTCTTTAAATCTGAAGGCTACCTTGGGTTTTTTCGATCCTGTTATCACGATGACGGAAACAAGCAGGGAAAAGACGTGGCTGCCTCCAGTTCCATTCGGTCGGACCACATAATTGAAACCTGGCTCGCTGCTTCCATACTCGTAATAACCGGGGTACTTGCAGGTTTTTCGTCGGGACTCCTTGGACTGGCCGGCTCGTACCTTGACAATCCGGTCATGTACTGGATGCTCACCCATTACGGGTATGACACAACCACGTCAGTCCGAGTCGCATTTGGTACATCTGTTGCCATTGCACTGGTGATCTCTGCAGTCAATACCCGGGAGCACGCAAAAAAACGGTCAATTGTCTGGAGAATAGTCCTGTTGATCGGGAGCGCAAGCATCATCGGGGGGCATTTAGGGAGGACTATCGCCACGCATGTCCCGGGTGAACCATTAAAAATATTATTCGGGCTGTTTCTCATCGTTTCCGCGGTGCGCATGGTCCTTCCCCTGCCCCAGGACTGGGGAAAGAAAAAAATTCCCTGGTTTTACTGGTGTATTGCGGGCTTTTCATTCGGACTTGTCTCCGGGATCATCGGGATTGGTGGCGGGCTCATCATCCTCCCGATGCGAGTCTGCATTTTCGGGGTGCCGGTGCATGAAGCAATGGCAACATCTTCGGCATGCATCATGTTCTCTTCAACAGGGAGCATGATCGCATATATTGTCAATGGGATTGGTGTACTGGGCCTCCCGCCGTTCTCTATCGGGTATGTGAACGTAATTTTCTGGGGGATTCTTGTCGGTATGACCGTCCCGTTTACTATCGTCGGGGTGCATGTTGCAAACCACCTCCCCGCCAGAAAACTGGCGATAATTTTTGCATGCCTGCTCATCCTCATTGCCCTCTACATGCTTGGCATAATCCCTGCCCCCGCGTGAACCCATGCCAGCCGGTAATGATTAGGTCCCACGAAAATATACCCCTGCCCTGAGGGTAGTGCATGGAAGCGGGATTGAACGCCAGGGAGATTAACCCCGAGGCAGGAATTGGTGGTTTAAAGATTTTAAAAAAGTCTGGAAACGAAAAAGCAATGATTTATCCTTACCGTTCACGCAACGGTACAACCTACAACATAAAGAAGAACCCCCTGGACATGTGGGGGGGTTCACCGGAATGTATCTCATATACGGTTAACAGAGCCCGTTTTCTCATGGTTTTTTCTGCTTAAGGCCCTTTAATTCATTCCTGCCGTTCAATTGAGGAAATATAGGAGACCCCGATCTTTGCCTTGCGGAGGCGTGTCTCATCCATCAGGTGCCGCATATCGACGAATTCGCCGTCTTCCGCGATGGTCTTCACCTGGCGCGAGAGTTCGAATTTCGGGTCGTAGGGGGTGTTCCGGAAGACGACGCCGTGGTTGTGGAGGTACATTGTTGCAGGTCCCTTGTTCCCCGGGTGGACGTAGTGAAGCGCGTCAAGGTCTCCGGTTGAAAATGTCGAGAGGTCCCCTGACAAATCAATGCCGATCCCAAAACTAACGAGGGTATCGCCTCGGTACCGGGGTTCCCGGTTGGTGTCATTCCACTCGTCGTAGTTTTCCGGGTCCATGATCGATTTATGGTTCGCCGGGGCCCGCTCCTGCAACGGGGAATGGGTGATCTCAGAACTGATCACACCTTCCACCACGCCCCAGATAACAAGGCTGATGATACCATGGAAATCTGCTTTCCGCGTCCGTGCAAGGGTAACTATTGCGGAATAGATCTCTGCCAGTGAAACCCCGTTTTCCCGGGTGGCCTCGAAGGTAAACAACTCGTGGAACGGACCTGAAAGCCTGACATTGAACCCCGTGAAGATTTTTACTCCCCCTGTCTCCTTTACCGGGGTGAAAAAGTCAGGGGTAAAATTCCCGTCGGTCGGGACGTAGACCATCGAACCATGCAGTGTGATCATCTCCCCCATCAGGGGCATTGCGTCCGCCTCATCCTTTCCAAGCGCCCCAAGACCGAGCGAATAATCTGCTTCTTTAAACCCGAGTGTCCGGATATCCTGTGCGGTAATGGCAGACTGAAGGACTTTTATGAGGTCGCCTGTTACGATAAGCGAGGCCGCCTTCGGGGACCCGGGTTCTATAGCATAGGTAATCCCATCAACCACAAAAGATGGGTGCTTAATCCCGAACAGGAGCCCTTCCTCGCGGGGTTTTAGTCGGCAGGCAATCTGCGCATCCTGAAGTGTGGGGTAGATATCAAGTACTTTTAGGAACCCTGCCATTTCAAGCACACTTTTCGGAAACTCCTGGACATTAATAAGGCCGAGTGTCCCGTCTCTCAGTTTCAGTCTTTTCTTCAGCCCAAGAAGTACGCGGATCCCGGCACTTGAAAGGTAGTCCACTCCTGCAAGGTTGAAGATCACCGATCGGGTATCATCCCTCACAATTTCCTTCAGTCCCGTCTCCAGTTGCTGTGCTCCAAACCCGTCGAGTCTTCCTGTAAGGGTTACTATTGGTACCTCGTCCTCGTTTGCCAGCCGAATCTCAATACTCATACCAACCTTTGCTCCCTGAAAATGTATATGGACCCCCTGCCTCATTAAAGAGGTGTATCTGTCCGGGTGCCGGTGTGGATAGTGGAAAAAGTAACAAGCCCCCCGTTTTCAAGATAGCGCTTGACTTTTTTCTGGCTTTCTGACAGGGCACCTGTTTTCCCGCTCTTTACCTCGACGAAGATAATGCGGTCCAACTCCTTCTCTTCCGATAAGCCTGAGAATATGATCAGGTCGATTGGTGTGCCAATAAACCGGGTATCTCTTGGGTTCCATGCAAAATCAGGGAAATACGGGACCAGGGCTTGCGTTACATTGCCCCTGATTATTGCACCACTCTGCTTTACCGCGTCAGCCCGTGATGCTTTCTCCCGGCCGAGGACCCATTCCCGGTTGAGGATATCAGCACGGTTCCCGGCCTCACGTTCAAGAGTACTGCGCTGCCATTCTTCGAACATCTGCCTGGCCCGGGACTCGGTCCCGCCTGCGAGCGATACGTACAGAAAGGCAAGGATGATAAGGCCGGCGCCCAGGACCAGGGCTGCAAGAAGGAGTACGGTGGTAATAATGTCCATTATAACTTCATTGGTCTTACCGATTTATCTGGTTTACCTGTTATATCATGGACGAGCAGACGGAAACAGCCAGACGAGGTCTATATCCGCACCCTGAACATCAGGGGAATGGCTGATTGAATCTGAAACTGAATCGAGCCAGGGAAGTGTCAAAGGGTAAAAACATGCACGATCACCGGAAGATTACGTTGGGTTTTTTTTTCGCACCAGCACGCTTACGTGGGATACAGGTGTATAAGGATAAAGGGAAAAAAGAGGGAGAATGAATAGGTGGTGTGCTAAATGGAACGGCTGGAACTGATTGTACTGTTAATAGCGGTTGTCATCGCGGTCATAGTGGGGGATTACCTCTACTCAGTTACGCATAATGTGCTGGTAAACGTATTCGCGATACTTATTATGACCCCGGGACTTTATTACGGTGTGAAATGGATTGCCCGGGCTGCCGGGTACCCGCTCAGGGAGTACTAAATATTTTTTCGTGCTGGATCTTATTTTTTTTCAAAAGGTCGGAATAGCGGGCAAACAATCCTGCGGTTGCGGTCAGGCCTCTCCATTACACCACTTCTGGTACCTTGCAGGCATTGACTTTTTCCCGGATGCCCAAGGCTGACTGATCATCCCGACCATTGCGGTCCACGGGTCAATCTTTCCCGAATTTTTCTGGTCCTCATGATTACCGGGCGGATTACGGCTGTTTGTTCCTGAAGGTCCCTGGTGGGATCCGCGCAATAACCTGATCGGTAAACTCGCATGTCAGGTGACCACGTTTCCCTATTACCCCACGGGGATGGATTGTACTGACATGGGAACAAAGGATATAACTCTCATTGAACATATCCAGGCCCCCTTCCCTGAAATCCCCGAGGGAAAGAGGAAGTGACGGTGAGTCCGTCGAAGGCTGGCTGCTGATAGGGACGATGATGATAGCATTATTCAACACAGTCCCGACTACCACGGCAGGACGGAGTTTTGCACTACCCCTCCCGAAACATGGAACCTGTGCGATAATTACGTCCCCTTTGGCAAAATGCCCCATACCACAGATGTCCTCCACCATGGATATAAGATGTTCGATTCGTCATTTTATCCCCATGACTGCCTGCATCAGCGTTTTGCAATGCCTGAACATAATGTATATCTTTCATTGTGATAATATACCGTCTTGTTAAACATGCAGCAAACCTTTTCAAACCCCTTCGTTCTCTGTGGTGCTGTGCTACTGGTCATTTTCGCTCTGATAATGCCAGTATCTGCGACATTCCAGATCCAGCAGTCTGCGATCAACCCTTCCCAAATTCCCCTGCAACAGGGAGCAAAGCAGTCTGTGAATGCGGTTATTGCAATTATTCCACAGGGGGCGACCACTTTTATTCCTGATTACCAACTACAGCTTACTACCGACCTGGTAGCATCCCAGTGGGACGTGCAGGTAATGGTAAACGGCAGACCTGCAGCGGTTATTCCCGTAACAGGCAGCACGGCATTTATCAATGGTTTCCTACTCTCCTACCCCAATAATAATGACGTAGCGGTCAATGTAGCGGTCACCGGTATTGTTCCACCGGGAGTATCAGGCGTCAACCTTCTTCAGGTCATAGAGCAGAATAACGCAGGGCAAACCGTTCCCGGATCGGTACAAACAATATCAGAACCCGTTGCCATCCCTGCAACACCGGTGATGACGGCCCCGCCGGCCCCTGTCATGACCACGGCAACACCGCCACCGACCAAAGCACCGGGTTTGAGCCCGGTCATTCTCATCGGCGGACTGGTAATTGGCGCACTGGCAGTCTGCATTGTTAAAAAAGAATAACTATGGATTTAAACCAACCTTCTTATTTATTTCCTGTTGCCGGGTTTAATCCTCAGAGTCAATCGATTCGCCGTGATAATCGGCCTCTGACTCATCAGGGCCTGTATACATGTAGGCGCCAGGGTCACGATCAAACTCCTCGCGGCAGAATGCCGAACAAAAATAATACTTAATCCCTTTGTAGAAGCTTTCGTTTTCGGGCTGCGTTTCATGTACATTCATCCCACAAACCGGATCAATTGGCAATTTTTTTCAACTCCGCGGTTTTCTGAAACTCACTTCCGGAGTTATTACGCACAGGGAAATAATTATTTGCATCGCTGCAGATGACGAGTGTCCATTGGATGCCCGGGTCCCGAAGGAACTACCCTTCAGTTATACCGTATTAAAAATGCATGGTTTTACTGTATGAACCAATTAATCCTGAATGTCGAGTTCTCTGAGCCTTCGGCAAGCCTCTTCAAGGGTCTCGTCCTTTTTCGAAAACGTGAACCTGAGCCGGTCTGCGCCGCCGCCGGAGTAAAATGAGCTCCCTGGAACTGCGGCAATACCTCCTTTTTCTACAAGGTACGTTGCGAATTCAATATCAGACATTCCAAAATCACTGATTTCGGTAAAGATGTAGTAGGCCCCCTCCGGGAGGTGGCACTTGAAACCTGCTTCGGAGAGTCCTTGAAAGAGTTTCTGCCGTTTGGACTCGTACAACTTGCCTAAACTACGATAATACGAATCCGGTAGTGAAAGAGCTACGGCACATGCCGCCTGCAGGGGTGCCGGGGCCCCGACTGTGAGGAAATCATGGATCTTTCGTATCCTGACAGACAGAGCCTGGCAGGCAAGCGTATACCCGACCCTCCACCCGGTGACACTGTAGGTCTTCGAAAAACTTCCGATCGTGATCGTCCGGTCCTCCATGCCGGGAAGCGACCCGATTGAGATGTGTTTCCGGCCATCGTAGAGGATATGTTCATAAATTTCGTCGGTGACTGCAATCACGTCATGGTCGATACAAAGATCTGCAATAAAACGCAGTTCTTCAAGTGAAAATACCTTCCCCGTCGGATTATTTGGTGTATTGATTATAATTGCCCGGGTTTGTTCCGAAAAAGCTTCTTTCCATCTCTCCTCCTCCATCGGGGCATTATCGGCAATCGGTACAAATTTCGGGATTGCACCGGATATGATGGCGTCCGGCCCATAATTCTCGTAAAATGGCTCCGGGACAATCACCTCATCTCCCGGGGTGATCAGGGCGAGCATCGATGCCATCATCGCCTCCGTTGACCCGCAGGTAACGGTGATCTCAGTCACCGGATCAAATTCCATATGATTATACCTGCTGACCTTCGCGGCGAGTGCTTCCCTGAGTTCCTGTGCCCCCCAGGTAATTGCATACTGGTTGATATCAGCATTCACCGCATCGCAGGCAGCCTTTTTTAGTTCGTCAGGGCATGGAAAATCAGGAAATCCCTGTGCGAGGTTAATGGCCTTGTGTTTGATGGCGAGTCTGGTCATTTCCCTTATAACCGATTCGCTGAATGCATCTGCACGCGAAGCTTCCAGCCTGGGTGCAGTTCTCCCTGTAGTAGGCATCTTGGTCACGGGTCTGATCTCCCTGGAGCAGCCATATGGCTAACCAAATTGTTCCGGATAGATAGGTTCTTTCAAAGCAAGAAGAAAAATGTGCCGCTTCAGAAAAGAATGGTAGAACCGCACAGAGTACGTATAAACCCCTGTAGGATTTTTCCCTGCTAAAAGCAAATGTCTTTAAGTTCGGAATTTTTTTATCAGCCTCTTCTTTTTATCCCGCATATCATCCGGAATAATTTTTATACTAACCGCTCTCATTCAGAACTATAGGAGATACTACAGATGCGAAAAAAATGGATTACGTTATTGGTTGTCCTGCTGGCGTTGCTTGCAGGTACCCAGGCAGTTTCCGCAGTAAGGCCAACGGCAGTTGGAGGAAACCAGGGGTGGTATGAGGTCATGTGTAACGTGGACGGCGCGACGGTTCTTTTTGACAGTCAGAACGTTGGGCAGATCCAGAGCGGTGTACTCTATGTACCGGTCTATTCAACCGGGACTCCGTACACCACCTATACGGTCCAGATGACAGGCTATACACCCTATTCGGGACCGATCAATTCTGTACCCGGGAAGGGGGAATTCGTCACGCTCTATGCTACCTTAAATCCGATCGCCCCGACAACACCCGCTGAACCCATCGGAGGGAATGTCGGGTGGTACGTAGTGAACTGTAACGTGAACGGTGCGACGGTCTTCTTCGACACGACCAACGAGGGGCAGATCGCACAAGGTACCCTCACGGTGCAGGTCTACGTAACAGGTACTCCGTACAAGACCTATAGTGTCCAGATGCCCGGATATTCGACATTTAACGCGCCAATCACACAGTATCCGGGGAAGGGTGAGAAAGTAAATCTCTATGCAACCCTGAACCCTTCGCCCACGGCTCCCCCGGCCCCGACTACGAAAGCCCCATTACCCGCAGGAATTATTGTCGTAGCTGTGACGGTTGCAGGACTTGTGGCAGCCATCTGCGCAACGAAGAAATTTTAAGTCTGGACCGGCATAACCGTCCCGGCTACATTTCTTTTTTTCCCCTGGCTGATCCAGGGCGGCAGGTTACATTGAAGGGGGATAATCCGCGCTATGTCAGGTCCGGTCTGCAGGCGATAGCATTACCATATCCGGGTGACGAATACCTTTTACACAGGTGAATCTCGTGATAAACAAGGTACGCTACCAGGCTAACGTTTTTATGTATCCCATGCCCGTTACCCTGCTCGGAGTGAACATCAATTCTATCCCGAATTTTATGACGCTCGGCTGGGTGTCACGGGTCAACGCAAACCCGCCGATGATCGGGTGCGGTGTAGGAAAACATCACTACACGAACAAGGGGATGTTGGAAAACAAGACCTTCAGTATCAACATACCCTCTGCAGAAATGATGGAAAAAACAGATTACTGCGGACTGGTGTCGGGAAAGACTACAGACAAATCCGGGATGTTTGACATTTTTTACGGGGATCTAACGTCCGCACCCATGATTAACGAGTGCCCCCTCTGTCTTGAATGCCGCTTAGTGAATACGGTAGAAAACCCGACAAATTACTTCTATATCGGGGAGGTCGTATCATCGTATACGGAAGAAAAATACCAATCGGACGGTCATCCCGATATTAAAAAGATTAACCCGCTCCTCCTTACCATGCCTGACAACCGGTACTGGAGTGTCGGGGAGGTCATGGGTGATGCCTGGAAAGCAGGGAAGGACCTTAAACCGTGATACCCTGGTTGTTACGTTGTATTGTTTCACCGCATGAGAAGTTCACTTGTTGGGAACTACGTCCGGCAGCAGCGGGCACACCTGCCTTTTGGGGTACTGGCAGAATGGTAATCGAAGTGGAAATGGACTTGGCGGGGTCCCCTGCCGGGCATCACCTGGGATTACAGGAGTTGTGACAAGACCATGTTATATCGCACAATGAAAAAGGTCGGGGAGAAACTCTCAATACTTGGGTTTGGGTGCATGAGACTGCCCCAGACTCCAGACTGCCAGATCGATGAGGGAAAAGCGACTGAGATGGTGCGCTATGCCATATCGCGGGGTGTGAACTATTTTGATACGGCGTACGTGTACCATAACGGGGAAAGCGAGCCGTTTCTCGGGCGTGCCCTTTCAGACGGGTACCGGAAGAAGGTTCATATCGCGACAAAAATGCCCGTCTGGGCCGTAGAGAGACCTGAGGACATGGACCGGTTCCTCGACGAGCAACTGGAACGGCTCCAGACGGACTATATTGACTTTTATCTCCTTCACGGACTCATGAAAAAGACCTGGGACCAGGTGATTGACCTTGACGTGACCGGGTTCCTTGACCGGGCAATTTCAGATGGTCGTATCCGGTATGCGGGATTCTCGTTCCATGATAACCTCCGGCTTTTTGAGGAAATCGTTAATTCCTATAACTGGACGTTCTGCCAGGTCCAGTACAATTACATGGATGAAGAGTACCAGGCTGGAACAGAAGGGCTCCGCTACGCACATGAATGTGGCCTTGGGATTATTGTCATGGAGCCACTCCGCGGCGGGACCCTGGCAAAGCAGACAGGGGCACAGAAAAAAATCTGGGCTGAAACCGGGGTGACCCGGACCCCGGCGGATTGGGGGTTACGGTGGGTATGGGACCATCCTGAGGTGACGGTGGTCCTGTCTGGGATGAGTACGCTCGGGCAGGTCAAAGATAATTCAGGGTATGCAAATCATGGAACGGCATCAACACTCACACCGGAAGACCTTGGCGTCTATGGAAAAATCGAACGCGTGTACCGGGAGAAGATGAAAATCCCGTGCACGAAATGCGGGTATTGTATCCCCTGCCCGGGAGGAATTGCGATACCCGACTGTTTTTCGATGTATAACGATGCGTTCATCTATGATGATGTGGCCAATGCAAAACAGGTATATGAGGCTTTTACAGGGTTTGGTGGTAAGGCGTCCTGTTGCCAGGACTGCGGGGTCTGCGAGAGTTTTTGTCCGCAGCATATTCCTATCCGCAAATGTCTCAAAGAAGTAGTACGGCTATTTGGTACATGATGGGATGCCTGCTCAAAACTCTGGTCTTGAGAGAGAAATTCTAGAATTCTCCGTTGAAATCCCGTGAATTTTAAAATTAAGGATTACCGCAACAAATCCGCCTTCTGGTGTTGAGGCCCCTTTCAGTTTTCCGGTATTTACGATTTATAGCCTCAGTCCGTGTTCTCATTGTGGCTGATACGAACTTTATACCCTTATAACTTGCAGATATAGGCACGTGATGAAATGAGCGAAAACCCGATGGAAATTTTCGAGAACGAAGCTCCGGAAGTTGCGATAGCGTTCCATGGCCTGATCAAATCACTCGTCGCCTCCAAAGGACTTGATCAAAAAACAAAACAACTGATCTACATTGCCATGAAGGCCTCGATGGGGGACGAAATGGCGGTGAAGGCGCATGTCCCCATGGCAAAACAGGCGGGTGCGACAAAAGAAGAAGTGGTTGATGCAATCCTGATGACCCTGACTGTGTCGGGGATCCGTGGTGTAGTGACATGCCTGCCTGGTGCCGTGAAGCAGTTTCAGGATTCATAAATCTTGTAGTCACCCAAAGTCCTGAACGTTGGATCAGTCCCGTTAATAAATTTCCACCCAAGGGTTGGTGTGAGGAATATAACCTACGGTAGAGGAAGGTACAAGGAAATATCGGGGTATTGTGATAATCTTGGCATTCCGGCCGGGTATTTTTTTTCCCTGCCACCATTGGGTTCTGACGCTCAATTGCTGTCCTTACCGCTGTATCCATATCTCGTATAACCTATGGGAAAAGAGATAAAAACTCCGGATGTATTCTGGTAATTACCAGATTATGTTTAATGCATATCTGATTATAAGGTCCTGTGATCTGTTACCGAATCTTCCTGACACAACACGGTCAGGGGTCGGATTTTGCACAGGGGCACTCTCGCAACTCCTTGCTGCCCTCGAACAGCTCCCCCTGGATGTCATCTTTCAGGAGTTTGAGGGTGAAGGCTGCCACCTCTACCGCCGCTTATGGATGACTCTTCGTGGTCTTGGCAAAAACCTGCAGGCACTTACTGCCCGCCTCCGTCTCGTCCACACGGGGCCGACTGTGCCCGGCCAGGCCGGGTCTACGAGAAGGACCGGTCCATAGGGTGGACAA
>JAPKXR010000233.1 GCA_026394715.1 Methanomicrobiales archaeon
CATGCAGCTTTCGACTGCAGCCGCAGTAGCCTTCCTGATCTATGCACCGTTTGAGTTTATTCCCTCCTTAGGGAACTGGCTGATCTCGGTAGTGGTCGGGCAGGTATTCTACGTGCTGAATGTAATCCATTATGATACCCTGCTGGTCGCCTGGGACATGTTTCAGCGGTATGGGTATCGGATACAGATTATTCTCGCCTGTACGGGGATCCAGGGGATCGCAATTATGCTCGGTGTCGCCTGTGCTGTCCCATCCAGCTGGCGGCAGAAAGTGCTCTCGTTTCTCCTGGTGGTACCGACCATCTATCTCCTCAATATTGCACGAAATGTGGCGGTAATTATCGCCTATACCGAACAGTGGTTCCCCTACCTGCCTGAAATAGCGGGGAACGGCGAAATTGGGTATGAAAGCTTTTTCTGGGCACATAACGTCATTGCAGAAGGACTTGCCCTGGTACTGCTTATTGGCATCGCATATGGGTTGTTCAGGATCAATCCCGGGCTCGCGGAATTTGCACGTGACCTGACCGACCAGTATTACCGAGGGGTGTACCGGCTGGCAGGCAAGACACCCCCGGTATCCCCGCCGCCAGAATAAATCGGGCTGTGACTTCCAGGGGCAAATTACAATTTTTCAACCGGTTGGAAGACACTGCGTCCGTCACAATAAATGGGCATATTTTTAATTCAGGTGCGCGTAAACGTAAATCTCCTTAAAACCGGTACGGCAACGGTAAAAAAACCTAAACATACGTAACAATTTACAGAAAAGGGTACGGAGTCCGAATTTCAAAAGCTGGTGGACACACCCATTTTCTGGTTTTGCCATGTGCCTGGCAACGGCAGGGTGCAGTTAACCCGGACCATTAAAGGCCCGGACCCTACGAAAACAAGGTGTAATCGGGGTTGTTTTAAAATAAGGCAGATAATTATCTATTACCCGAAAAGGGAAAGAATAACAGACAGAAGGACTCAAAATCTGGGCACTGGCAGGAAGGGAGTTAGTAACCTGAATAGCGGAGATGTGGTACACTACACCGCCGCAATCCTGTGAACTGCGAAAAGATTTTTCATACCAAGAGCCACAAGTTGATCCTTGACATCATTCGTCACGTTGACATAGAAAATCTCTACCTCTTTTCCCAGATTAGCCTCTAATTTCTCAACCCGAGATAACTTTTTTAAAAATTTTGATTCAGATAACGTGACATCCTTTGATTCTGATGAATTAATCTTCCAACGAAGAGCTGACAGGAGCCTGTAAGCAAGAGTGGCGATAAAAATAATCGCCCGAACTCTGGACTCCAACCGATGTCTAATCGGTTTAAGTTCCTCATCTGTCTTAATTGTCCGAAATACCTTTTCGATAAAGTCTTTTTCCATATACATCCTGACTATCTCCTGGGCTGTGAGCGATTCTTCGGTTGAATAGATGAGAAATTTGCCATCCATCGATTTCGCTTCAGCAACCCTTTTTTCAATAATTGACCAGGAAAAATCTACGATCGCTTCATTATCAGGATATTCTGTAAGAAAAAAACTGCTCCATCCGCTGAGGGTGCCTTTGATAGCACTTTTCAGATCTTTTTGTGAACTGAATCCTCCTTTTTCTTTCAAACGGGTTAATTCATTTGAAATCTCAAAAATAGCCCTGTTTCTTCTAACAAGACTTTTTGTGGCATTTTTTACATTCCGGTACACCGCAGCCTCGCAAATCCGGCCAAATAATGGAGCACGGATTTTACATGCATATAACTCCCCTACATTTTTGCATGGAACTATGAATTCGGTCGTCTCTGGTATTTCCGTAGCCATAACCATTTCTTTTGCATTTTGAGAAATTTTAGGCACTCCGCAAATTACCTTCCAATGCATCCCTTCAAGTGCGTTTACGGTTTTTTCCGATGTGTTTCCCCTATCCCATATCATCGTACCATCGTGAATTGAAAAATCGGATAATCGAGGTACCAGGTGCTGCATTGTTGTCATCGATGCATGGTTTCCCGGGTGGACCATATGTGCCAGGGGGTAGTGGTCATATTTTGAAACCAAAAGAGAGAGATTGAATTGTTGATGTCTCCATTTTTCAGCATTATAGCCTTTTTCTGCTAAAGGACAGGTTTTACTATAAGTCATCATTGAGGTCATATCATAGGCGAGTAATTCTTTCTCACCTTTTGGTAGTGGATTTTTATTACGCCAGATTGCATAGAGCTCCTCTTCAATAGCTTTCGTATTGTCCTTAATTTTCCCTGTTGCCGGGTCTTCCGAACATACACAGTCCAGGGCCGCATAAAATGCATCCTTATTGGAACCGTTTAAGGATAATCCGGAAATTTCAGGGAGGATTGTTCCATCGATCCAATCTTCAAGTTGGGTTGCACTTTCCGGTTCCAGGGCACGGTTAATTGCCCATAGTGTGAGGAGTTTTCCCGGGCTATTTGCTTTTTTCCTCCCCTTTTTCCCGCAAACCCTATCAATTGTCTCTGCTAAACGCATTTCCTGAGCAATTTCCCAGAGGACTGAGACATCTCCGGCTCGGGCTGAGCGGTCTGGAGTTTTCCAGTCGATAAGACTCTTTTTTGGAAGAGGTATTTTTTCATGCTCGCTCTCTACCCCAAGATATCTGACAAACTCACTTTTCACCTTCTTCCCCACTCTGACACTCCGGTATTCACTGAGGTGGATTTTATTGCCTTTTTTCATACGCCGAATCCAGGTCATAGTAGTGTACTATTAACGCTACTACTTGATAAGGATTGTGGTTCAATATGGAGTCAATTCATAATACAAAGAATGAAATGGTTATATCGCGCGATGCAGAAACTCTAGTAGTGTACCCAAACTCCTTTGTTCAGGTTAGTAAATGGTAGTGCAATAAGGATAACCCGCTTATTTTTGGAATAATTGGGTCTGAAAATGGCCGAATATCCCACCTGGGATGACCCGGATTGAACTGGTATTTCCTTCAGGCTTCAGGCTTAAAAAAATTTGATTTTCCATTCCGGACCCCAAATATAAATATCGAATAACTAATTGCAACTTGACCTGATACATGAAAATACACGCAAAGATTGCATCATTTCCTGATGCAACCCAACTTTTCCATTTGGATTTTTTGCTTAAAATTGGATAAGAATTTGACTCTTTTTGGGGCTCTGTAAGTGTGCCAAAAAAACCTTAATACGAAGATTATTTAGAATTGTCCCTCTCTCTAACGAGATAGAGAGTTTTTACTCCAAGCATATTTCCACGAAATTCATCAAAAAATCTCTATCGAATTTGACAGTCATCGTGAATTCGTGGGAACGCAAGGTCAAAAGTATGTCTAACCAACTTCGATGCCATTAACTCAATAATTATAAGGTGAAATTGGGGTATTTCATCCGGGAATACGTGATGATTTACTGAACTGTCAAATTCGTTTTCCTGACAAAAAATTGGTGCCGATAGGTAGCATCTTTAGAATGTTATGGATCAGACTGGCAAACTTGGGATGCAAAAATCCAATACGATTTTTTTTGTGGGTGTGTGGGGTCTGTACAGTACTGATTCAATATTGAAATGATACCCCGAATGACAGTCTGGCGGGATTATTGTGTTGAAGCGTGACGTGCCGTTTGAGGGGACCATTTGTTTATTCTCCTAGTGAATGTTTAGACCAAAACCAATCATAAAAGAATCCGAACCGGCATTTTCGCATGTTTCTGGTGTGAAAGCGTAAGCGTTCATGCCCGTTCCAATGTGTTACCGATACCCGGGCTATACTACGAAGGTGGGACCGCCCTTTTCCGTTTCCGCCCTATATATTCCACAAATAAAAAAAGTAACGGGGCGGTACCAATGCGTTCGTAATTTCAGGAATAGGTCTTGTGCAGGTAGAATATCCTCTGCATGGCCGAAAGGTTGGCACACACGGCAATGATAATCACTGACAGCCAGATGAACCCGGTGATTCCCCCGAGAAGAATTACCAGCAGCGTTTCAGGTCTCCCGAAAAATCCCACGCCTTCAAGCGGGTCTTCAATCTTTCCGTCAATACGCTCTTTGAAACCAATTTCGGCATAAGTGACTGGTTTAATGAACGTATTCATCAGTGAACCGATGATGGCAAGCGCGACAACTCCAAAGTCCACGGCTGGATTGATGGGAATAAAACGGTTGATGATTGCAATCCCGGAGAGGCCTATACCGAGAAGTACAAGTGCGTCGACATATTTATCGACTATCCAGTCAAATACCGCCCCGAATTTAGTCTGGCGGCCGATTTTCCTTGCAACGCTGCCGTCCACGAGGTCGAGAAGCGCCGAAATAAAAAGGAACATGCTGCCAAGAAAGAAATGGCGGTCAATAAAACATAGTGCACAGGCAATGCCAAACAAGAGGGACAGGAGTGAGATCTGGTTGGGGGTGATTCCTGTTTTTACAAATATATCTGCGACCGGCTCCAGGTACCTGACAAATCTTGGCCTGAGCGCGGTAATGTTCATGTCATAATACAAATGGAATCTCAATATTAATACTTGTTCTTTTACCTTCGTTCCGACGAAAAAAAGGTGATTCCTGCTTATTTTCGGGAGACTACTGTCTATTGCCTTCCCATTTTTCCCCCGGGGTTTATTGATAACTCTAAACCAAACCATTCATAATGACCATGGGTTAAGCGGGAGTTAGCCAACTTCTATTATCTTGCAGGTCGATAACTGGGACAAGAAGGACCGGGTATGGCAGATTCGAGAGAACGACCTCATGTACTAATGATGTCCGAGATCACCGCAGATGGAAAGCTGACGCTCAAGAAAGGGACTTCAAGCAAAATCCTGATGAAATATATGTCCCACGAGACTGAGCTCCTCCTCCACCGGACACGTGCTGAATGCGATGCAATTATGGTCGGCTCAACAACGATCAGGATCGATAATTCGTTCCTTACGGTACGTTATGTCACCGGGAAAAGCCCACTGCGTGTCATCCCGTGTAGTAATGCGGATATCCCCCTGGCCTCAAATGTGCTTGGACCGGGAGCGCCGACGGTTATCGGTGTGTCCGCGAATGCACCGGAAGAACGAGTCCGGGCAATCAGGGAAAAAGGGGCCCACGTGGTTCTGGCAGGTGAAGACCGGGTGGACCTGCCCCTCCTTATGCACCTGCTCTGGAAGGACTTTGGTGTCCGCCGCCTGATGTTAGAAGGTGGACCGACCCTGAACTGGCATATGCTCCATCATCACCTCGTCGACGAGATACGGCTGATTCACCTTCCGTTCATTGTTGGTGGAGTGGATACCCCGTCACTGGTCGGGGGTATGCATATTGAGACAGAGGAAGAAATGATCCGGATCGGGCTGAAAAATTTCTATCTCTGTGGGACGAACCTTGTGACCGAGTACGATGTTGAGTACCGGGCACCTACAGGATAATTTTCCGGAGAGTATTCCCGCATTATATCATTTTGAGCGGGTCTGTTTTCATATATTCCCGGCAGACCGTGGTCGCATAATGACCGGGAGGTAGAGTAAATTTCAATTGTACGGCGTCTCCTTCCAGCAGGGCCTCAACGGGTGTTATGAGACTGATCGGGCGGAGAGCCCCGTTGAACCGTGAATGAACAAATTGCTGTGCCTTTCCGAAATGGTCAGGGCCGATACCCTGTTCCTCCATGAGCTGTTCAATCGCACTGCCGGAATGTCCTGCTGTGGCCGCGAGGGAACCCGGCATAAAAATTGCAATGATACAGCGCCCCCGTTTGATATGCTGGGCGGCAATCTCCTGGTTCTGCACCGTTACGCGGTCTTCCCTGCCGTTTTCAAAGATCAACAGGTCGCCTGGGACTGGTTCATCAATGGCCGTACCCTGGTCGAACCGTATTGACAGGGCACTGTTAAATAACCAGGACTGGTATGCGGATACGAACATCGAGAGCAGCTTTGGTGGCAGGACTTTCAAGGCACCCTTGTAATCACCGGGGTGGCTAACGAGGTGATGGAGCATCGACCGCTCGTAGGACATCGAGACCGGGAGGCGGTGGAGTGCCAGAAGGGCGTCCCTCGTCTCGAAAAATATTGTCCTGGTTGCACGGTTCTCCTCTGGTTCCGATGGAAATGACTGGCCTATATAGGTCATTGCGGCGCATTCATAGTCCTCTCGAAGGATCAGTTCACCGACACGGTGGGTGAGGGGGCGGATAACGCCAAACCGCTGGACCCCGTAATAATTGGGAAGCCCGTAAGACGCAGTCCCGGTAACTGACTGTATCTGTCCTTTTATATCTTCACCAGATAATTCCCTGATGATAATATCGAAGCGGTTCCCTTTCAGGCTGCCGAGAGAGAGGGGAAACTGGGAACGGCCAAGCACTTCGAGCGCGATATCTTTCAGCCAGACACCAGCGATCTGTTCGGGTGTTATTTCGTAGAGTGATATCAACTGGCTCGTTACTGCATGCCGGTCTTTCGTGCCACCCCACCCGATACGGCGGTGACTAATCCCCAGTCGTTTTGCCAGTTCCTTGACCGCATGCTGGAGTTCCCAGTCTTTCTTGGTTAGTTTGCAGATAAGGTACGGCCCTGAATCACCAACGGCTACCGGGATCTCCTCGACTAAAAAATCTTCTGCCGTGGAACGGAGTTTCCCCCCGATACCCGGTGTATCACTTGCATAATAGCGCATCCCGAGCTCCTGCTCGAGTGGGAACGGGCTCTGTTTCATAGAAGGGAAAGGTCTCCGGTCAGTTTGTCGAGGGCTTCGGTCTTCGCAGGTCCAAGTCCGAGGGCGGTAAGGGTACCGGGTGCAATCTCGGTAAGCCCGGCGTCCTGGACGAGTGCCGCGGCAATACCCGCATTTTCGGCCAGTACTTTCAATTCAAAGAGGCTACGTTCCCCTGCAACTTTCAGGACAACTTTTTTCTGGCCTTCAGAAAACCAGCCTTTCCTTGCAGTACTATCCGCACGCTCATAAGCCAGTAGTACGGCATGACCGACCTGTGCGCACATTTTACCGCAGCTCATTTTGAGATCTGACCTGATCACCAGGCACTGTTTCCACTTGAATTCCGGTCCCTCTGCCATTATCAGTACATGGGGCTGTTAACAGAAATATCTGCGTGACACCTGCCAGATAACCCTGTGTAATCGTCCACAGCTTGATACGATTCCCGCACCCTTGGTATAATTGGATGAACAACCGTGGGTCTGGACGACCGCCTGAATACGATGTTGTGGTCGTCGGGGCCGGCCCCGTTGGAAGTGCAGCCGCTTTCGCTTGCGTGGAATACGGGCTTTCTACGCTCTGTATAGAGGAACATGGGACAATCGGGTACCCTGTGCAGTGTGCAGGGCTCCTTTCACAGAATGCCTTTCGTGAATGCGGGGTTTCCGGGAAATCCGTGTTAAACGAGGTATCAGGTGCAGAAGTAGTCACTGGTTCTGGTAACCGTCTCTTAATCGATGC
The DNA here is from genome assembly GCA_026394715.1 of Methanomicrobiales archaeon. Taxonomy (GTDB): domain Archaea; phylum Halobacteriota; class Methanomicrobia; order Methanomicrobiales; family Methanospirillaceae; genus CAIKOD01. The sequence continues at coordinate 7,447 of JAPKXR010000233.1, forward strand.
GGGTGTGACGAAGGCGTTCGTGGTTGACCGTGGCATTCTCGACCGCGAGATGGCAGAACGTGCGGCGATGGCAGGTGCTGAGTTTCGGTTAAAGACCGCGGTATACCGCATGGAGGGGGGCCGGCTCTTCACCCGCGGGATTGATGGGCACGGGGAGGTTTCCTACAAGGTACTGATCGCGGCTGACGGCCCGAGGAGTACGATTGCGCGGTTACGTGGAATGAAACGTGCCGGGTTCTACCTTGGTGGGGTCCAGGCCGAGGTCCGGTGTGAAAGTGACCCCCGTTTTGTCGGGGTGTATCCCGACGCCTCGCCGGAATTTTTCGCGTGGCGAATTCCAATCGACCGGGGGCGGGCAAGGATTGGGCTGGCCGGGATGACCCGTGTGAAGGAGAGGTTCTCTTCATTTTCACAACAGTTCGGTGGTGCCTGCCTGGACTTTGTACTTGGCACGATACCTATTGGTGTTATGCCGGTTACCTATGGTGACCGGGTCATGTATGCCGGTGATGCAGGTGGATTTGCCAAACCCACTTCCGGCGGGGGTGTATATACCGGGATCAGGACTGCCCGCCACGCGGCTGCAACGGCGGACTCTTGCATCGAAAACCGGGCGTTTGATGATACCACCCTCTCCCGGTACGAACAACTGTGGAAACAGGACATAGGTACAGATCTCGAACGGGGACTGATGATGTTCCGGATGAGGCAGACGCTTGGCCCGGTGGAGACAGACCGCCTCGTTCGTGCCCTGTCGGACCCGGATATCCTCGGGGTAATCAGGCAGTACGGGGACATGGACAGGCCGGCAAGAGTGGTGAAAGAACTGTTGAAGAAGCCTGCACTATACCGGCAGTCAGGGATGCTCCTCCGATGTGGGATAAGGATGCTTACTGGTTATAACGGATAATTGTGATATTCATCACCCGTTCACCGCTTTTCGTTGTAACCTCTCGTTGCTAAAACCCTTGGTCCGGACCCGGGATAAAAAAGGGAATTCGCAAGAAATGAATACGTTCCGGATACCGTTGAACAACGAAATGCTATTTGTAGATCGAAAGTAACAAGGTGTACGAGTCCAGATCACTGGTAAGAGGAATTAAATTGACCAGCGAAAAAGAACTGATGCGCATTGGGATATCCCTGCCAAAGAACCTGCTTGACAAGTTTGACGAAATAATAAATTATCGTGGATATTCATCACGTTCCGAAGGGATCCGGGATGCTATCAGAAGTTACATTACCCATTATAAATGGATGTCAGATGTGAAGGGAGAAAGGCAGGGAGTTATCACCATGATCTATGACCATGGGCAACGGGGACTTCTTACCACCCTGACTGATATCCAGCACGAATTTATTTCGATCGTTCAGGCATCACTGCATTCCCATGTCACGCATGGTCGCTGCCTTGAAGTAATTCTCGTGAGAGGGGATGGTTCGCAGCTGAAATCTCTCGCTGAACGGCTGATGTCTCAAAAGGGTGTGGAATCGGTAAAATTAACGACTATTATGGTACGTGAATAATTCCCCCGTGCGGTTTTCTAAAAATTCCCTGTATCTGGCCAGGATCTGTTAAAATATACCCTGAATGAAACTGAATTTTTTGGCATTTTCGCAATAGTAGTCGTTGATTACCATGTGCAATTTTTTTGAAAAGATACTTTTAAAATATTAAATTAAAAACTATTAATACCTCTAAAGTATTACAAATTATTTTAATTGTGCTACTTATGTGGACTTACATGCACATAGCTGGTGCATTTATCCCGATAAGGCAGGGCGGAATCTCCTGGGCGATTGCCCCTGGTCTTTGTGTACCTCTCCATACGGTGGGCAAAGAACGAGTTAAACGAGGGAGAACTGCCCCTTGTTGCAGTGCTTGCAGCGGGAATTTTTGCGCTCCAGTCTTTCAACCTTCCCGTCTCGATGGGGATAAGCGGGCACCTGGTAGGCGGGGCACTGGTCGCAATTATCCTTGGTTCCCCCTTTGCTGCGGTCTTCATCCTTACGCTGGTGCTGATTGTCCAGGGTATTCATGTTCGGTAATGGTGGGATCACGACAATGGGCGTAAACATCCTCAACATGGGTGCAGTTGGTGGTTTTGTCGGGTTCTACAGCTTCAAAGGACTGAAAGCGGCAACCCGGAGCGTGCCGGTGTCCGCGTTCATCGCCGCATGGCTGGCCTGTTTAATTCCTGCGCTCTGTGCGTCTGTTGAACTCTGGCTTGCCGGGACCTTCCCGCTCGAGGCCGGCCTGGTTGCAATGGGAATTTACCATTGCGATCATCGGCGTCATCGAGGGTACCGTTACGGTCGCCGCCATTTACCTGATTATGAATGTCCGGCCTGACATGGTTGATGAAGGTCTGTTGCCTGCAAAAGGTGGTGCAGTGGCATGATCGATAAGAAACCCCTGATTGCAGGTGGACCAATCCTCGCAATTTTTATAGGGGTTTTCGCCGTGTTCTTTGCATCGGGTGACCCGGATGGCCTGGAAAGTACCGCACTGATCATCCAGGGTGGGAAGATTCTGACCTGCCCTACTCCACCAGATGCAGAAATTGAGGGGAATATGGAAGGTAAGTCTGCTTATTCAGCTCCGCGGACTGATTATTCTCTCGGTGAAGGAAGTGGTCCGGGCGAGGGAATTCTGGCAATTTTCGGGGGGAACGGTCCTGGCAATCCTCGTTGCCATTGGCGTGGTATATGCATTAAAGGGTCGCAGGTAAGAAAAACCTACCCAAGGCAAACCAATAGACATTTAATTTTTCTAATCCCAGTTCTCTCCACTCATGCATCTTATCGAAACCCGTGATCTCTGTTATACATATCCTGGCAATGTCACAGCACTTCATCATGTCAATTTTATTGCCCCACGAAAAGCACGTATCGCCGTAATCGGGTCCAATGGTGCGGGTAAGAGTACACTTTTCAAACATTTTAACGGAATTTTTAAACCCACCTCGGGATCGGTGTTGGTCCAGGGTGAACCGATCACCAAAGAAAATATCCGTAACGTCCGTAAATTTGTCGGTATTGTATTCCAGAACCCTGATGACCAGATTTTTTCACCGACGGTAGAACAGGATATTGCATTCGGCCCCACGAACCTGGGCCTCGATGAGGAAATCGTACAGCACCGTGTCTGTGAAGCGCTCCGTATTGTCGGTATTGAACACCTTGCAAACCGTGTCCCACATCACTTGAGCGGCGGTGAAAAGAAACGGGTCGCCATTGCCGGTGTGGTGGCTATGGAACCGCAGGTACTGGTCCTTGATGAACCAACTGCAGGCCTTGACCCCCAGGGTGTGCGTGATTTTAACAATTTTTGCAATTCCCTCTCCCAAAAGTACGGCCTCACCGTGATCTTTTCAACCCACGATGTCTCCCTTGTACCTGAAATCGCCGATTACGTGTATGTAATGAATAAGGGGGCCATTGTAGCGTCCGGGACCATCGAAGAGATCTTTGTTCAGATGGAGATGCTCCAGTCAGTCCGGCTCGATGTACCGGTATTACCTAAATTAATTCGTTCCCTCCAGGAGCATGGTGTCGATATCAACATGGGATATACCTTTGGCGAAGTGGAAGCGGTATTCCTCGAGGCATTTGGGAAGAAGGCATGATCGAAGAACTGTTTGACATCGAACGGTACGCCTACCGTGACAGCATTATGCACCGGCTTGATGCAAGGGCCAAGATCATCGTGGTGTTTGCCACCATCATCGCGATAGTCTCGGTACCTTATTCTCCCATAGTACTCACAATCGGAACGATTTTTTTTGTTTTTTTCATCGTGCTCTGGGCACTCACCGGGTTGTCCCCCGTGGTGTACCTGAAGCGTGCCTTGTTAATCATACCCCTGTGGGGCATTGTCATCCTGTTCCAGATATTTATTAAAAACCCCTATTACACCGAATACACGACGGTGGTTGCCCTGCCGTTCGGGATCAATATTTACGCTGAATCTATCCAGTTTGCGTTCATCCTGCTGGTAAAATTTATTGTTACTATCTCATTCATTATCCTCCTCTCATCGACGACCAAGGTGCAGGACCTGCTTGATGGCGGAAGAAGGCTCGGGCTGCCCGCAGAATTTGCACTTGCCCTTGGTATGATGGTCCGTTACCTGTTTGTCTTTGGCTACATGTACCGGAAGATCGTCCAGACGCTTGAGACCAAGGCGTTCGACCCGTTTGACCGGAACCTTCCCTATCGCTACCGGATGCGCCAGATCGGGTATACCATCGGGACCATGTTCATCAGGTCATACGAGCAGGGGGAGCGTGTCTACACAAGCATGCTTTGCCGGGGATATGGCCGGCACAGCCACCTCTTCTTAAAGAAAAAAGGATTTAAATTTTCGGAATGGATATTTCTCGCAGTCTGCTTAGGGTTTATTATCATTATCCCGGTAACGGTCTGGTTGAAACAGGTATCCTGGTTCTGAATGGGACAAAAGGAGTATTTTAATCCCTGTCCTGTATACCTATTGTCATGGGAAGCAGATTTGGTCGCGGGTTTATTGTTAACCTGTCCTTGATAAACCGTCATTTTGCATTATCTCCTGAACAGGCATGGTACGGGGCTGCTGACCATCTTGATGAGATGGTCCTGCCGCTGTCTTTTAAAGGCACCGAAGTGGAACAGCTGGTCGGGAGCCTCCGGAAGCATATCATCTGGCATGTCCCGGGTACCAGTGACAAGGAAGATGCAAAAGAAGTCAACCGGTTACTGGACCGTCTTGCTGTGGCGATTGATAATAATCTCGGGATAAAAGATGCGGAATTAGGCGATTTTCACTAATCCAGGTCGTCCGGACTAATCAGGATTAAGTGTTAAAACAACCATTACTGTGTGTGATTGACGATCTGTTTACTGAAGAGTTTTTTTTGGTGGGGGTAAGGGATGACCGACCCGTATGATGCATCTCACATAACGGTTCTTGAAGGGCTTGCCCCGGTACGTGAGCGGCCTGCGATGTATATTGGCAGTACTGATACCCGTGGTCTGCACCACCTTGTGTACGAAGTCGTCGACAATTCCATCGATGAAGCACTTGCCGGGTACTGTAACCATATCTGGGTAAACGTGAATGGGGACGGGTCATGCACGGTTGTGGATAACGGCAGGGGGATCCCGATCGACATGATGAAAAAGAACGGGAAGAGCGCTCTTGAAATTGTTCTGACCGTGCTCCACGCTGGTGGAAAATTTGACAAGGAGACCTACCAGGTATCAGGTGGTCTCCATGGTGTGGGTGTATCGGTTGTCAATGCGCTTTCAATGGCCCTGAAAGCAACCGTATACCGTGACGGGAATATCTACGAAATGGATTTCGCCAAGGGCAAACCGTCCGGCCCGCAGACCTGCCGCGAGGAGACGCTTGAGGAGTTCAAGTCCCGGCACCTCAAATGGTACGGGTCTCCTGCACAGCCTTTCATTGACGATCGAACAGATTTCCTGGCGGTTTTCGGCAAAAAATTGTCAGGGACCGATATCACGTTCATGCCGGATGCCACCATCTTCGAGACGGTCCAGTTCGATTACGACGTCCTCGTCCATCGTCTCCGTGAGCTTGCGTTTCTGAACAGTGGCATTACCATTGCATTAAAGGATGACCGGTCCGGTGATAGCGAGGTCTTTTCCTACGCGGGTGGACTAAAAGCATTTGTCACCTACTTAAATACCGGCTCCGTGCCAACCCATCCTGATGTCATTGTACTCGGTAAAAAGGACCCCATAGATAAAATTGAGGTTGATGTCGCTCTGCAGTATGTCAATACGTATAGTGAGCAGGTCTTTTCATTCGTCAACAGTGTCAATACCCGCGAGGGGGGTACTCACCTCGAAGGGTTCAGGAGTGCCATTACCCGTGCCATCAACTCCTCGTCAAAGAAAAATAACCTGGTAAAAGAAGCCTCGCTCGCAATCAGGGGTGAGGATGTCAGGGAAGGTCTTACCGCGGTCATCAGTATCAAGATGGCCAACCCACAGTTCGAAGGCCAGACCAAGATGCGTCTTGGGAATAGCAATGTAAAAGGAATCGTGGACTCACTCGTCTACCAGACGCTCACCGAATATTTTGAGGAGAACCCAAAAGTCCTGGCCGCCATCGTCGAGAAGGCAGTCGTCGCAGCAAGAGCAAGGGAAGCGGCAAGAAATGCCCGGGAACTCGCGCGAAGAAAAAGCACCCTTGAAAGTTCCGGCCTGCCGGGGAAACTGGCCGACTGTTCCGAACGTGACCCGTCTAAGAGTGAGATCTATATCGTTGAGGGTGACTCTGCAGGGGGTTCTGCAAAACAGGGAAGAGACCGCCGCTTCCAGGCAATTTTACCCCTGCGTGGGAAAATTCTGAACGTGGAGAAGGCGACCCAGCATAAGATATTAAAAAATATTGAAATCCAGGCCCTCGTGTCAGCAATTGGGACTGGCGTAGGAGATCAGTTCGATTCTCAGAAGGCACGGTACCACCATGTCATCCTGATGACTGATGCCGATGTGGATGGAGCCCATATCAGGACGCTCCTGCTCACGTTCTTATTCCGCTACATGACAAAACTCATCGAAGATGGTTACGTGTACATCGCCCAGCCACCTCTCTACCGGATCGCGAAGGGGAAAGTAGAGAAGTATGCGTTCCGGGAAGATGAGATGAGACAGTTCGTGGCTGAATTCGGTGAAAAAGGGACCACGATCCAGCGGTACAAGGGGCTTGGTGAGATGAATGCGTCCCAACTCTGGGGGACGACCATGGACCCGGACCAGCGGGTCTTAAAACAGGTCAAAATCGAGGATGCGAGTTTTGCCAACGAAATCTTTGAGAAACTAATGGGAGAAGACGTCAATGCCAGGCGGGACTTTATCAAGAGGCATTCGCGGGAGGTGACAAACCTTGACATCTGAACAAAAACGGCTCGAAGGGATAGAGCCACGTGTTATTCCGATTAATATCGAAGAGGAGATGAAAATCTCCTATATCAATTATGCGATGAGTGTTATCATCGGAAGGGCGATACCCGATGTGCGGGACGGGTTAAAACCGGTTCACCGGCGTTCGCTCTATGCGATGTGGGAGATGGGGAATACCCACGATAAGCCGTCCAAGAAGAGTGCACGTATCGTCGGAGAAGTCATGGGTAAGTATCACCCGCATGGTGATTCATCCATTTATGACACGGTTGTCAAGATGGCCCAGCATTTTTCCTATCGTTACATGCTTGTCGAGGGGCAGGGAAATTTCGGGTCGGTCGATGGCGATGCACCGGCAGCGATGCGTTACACGGAGGTCCGGCTTAACCCGATCTCTGAAGAGCTCCTGCAGGACCTCGACAAGGAGACGGTCAGTTTCATCCCGAATTTTGACGAATCACTTGAGGAACCGACGGTCCTCCCGGCAAAGATCCCAAACCTCCTGATTAACGGGTCGAGTGGAATTGCGGTCGGGATGGCAACCAACATGCCTCCCCACAATGCAAAGGAGGTCTGCGATGCCATCAGCCTTTACCTTGACAACGCACAGATCACGGTGGATGAGCTGATGCAGGTGCTACCCGGCCCTGACTTCCCGACCGGCGGGATAATCATGGGTAATGAAGGTATCAGGAATGCCTATAACACGGGGTATGGTCGTGTCGTTATCCGTGGAGTGGCCGAGATCGAGGAACGCGGTAGTAAAGGGGACCGGATCCTCATTACCGAGATACCCTACCAGGTAAACAAGGCCCGCCTGATCGAACATATCGCGACCCTTGTCAAGGAGAAGCGGATTGAGGGAATCTCCGATATCAGGGATGAGTCAGACAAGGATGGTATGAGGGTGGTTATCGAGCTCAAGCGGGATACCAATTCAGGCGTCATCTTAAATACTCTCTACAAACACACGGCACTTGAGAGTACATTCGGGATCATCAACCTCGCGATTGTTGATAAGCAGCCACGGTACCTCTCGTTACCCGGTCTGATCGAGGAGTTCGTCCAGCACCGGATCATCGTGATCCGGAAGCGGAGCGAGTTTGACCTCCGGAAAGCCGAGGACCGCGTGCATATCCTTGTCGGGCTGCTGCTGGCACTCGATAACATTGATGCGGTAATTGCATCGATCCGCGCCTCCCAGACGGTTGAAGCCGCACGGGATACGCTGATCTCAAAGTTCGGTCTTGACGAGCTCCAGGCCAATGCAATTCTCCAGATGCAGCTCCGTCGTCTTGCAGCACTTGAGCACCAGAAAATTGTTGGTGAACGCAATGACCTTGGGGTCGAGATCGCCCGCCTGAATGGTATTCTCTCGTCTGAAACGACGATCAGGGTAGAGATTAAAAAGGAAATCATCGAGTTCGGCCAGAAATTTGGTGATGCCAGGAGGACCCAGATCAGCAGGGACCTGACCAATATCGAGAAAGAGGACTTGATCGAGGACAAGCCGGCACTGGTCTCGCTTACCTCGTTAAACTACATCAAGCGGATGGACCTCGATACCTACCGGCAGCAGCGACGTGGTGGCAGGGGTATCATGGGGATGGCCACGAAAGATGAGGATTACGTGGAGAATGTGTTCATCGCGAACACCCATGATTTCCTCCTGTGTTTCACGAACACGGGACGTGTCTACTGGCTGAAGATTTACGATATCCCGGAGGGCACCCGGACCTCACGAGGTAAGGCAATTGTCAACCTCCTGAACCTGAACAACGAACGTGTTACTGCGGTGATACCTGTCCGGGAGTTCCGGCCAGACCGCTTCCTCTTCTTTGCCACACAGCGTGGCCAGGTACTGAAGGTCTCCCTTGAGGAACTTTCACGGCCCCGCTCCACCGGTATCAATGCGATTAGGCTCCATGAAGGTGACGAGCTGGTCGATGTGAAGATCACCGACGGGACCCGGGAACTGATCCTCACGACTTCGAGAGGCCAGAGTCTCAGGTTCCATGAGGATGCAGTGCTCACGCGTCACCGCAATGCGATGGGTGTCATCGGTATCAGGATGAAGGGCAAGGATATCTTACAGGCACTTACCGTCCTTGACAAGGATAAGCTCTTCATCATCACCGAGAACGGGCGTGGAAAACGGACTGAATTTGATGAGTTCCGGGGTCATGGCCGTGGTACAATGGGTGTCCGGAACATCCTGACTGACCGCGAAGGTGGCTCCGTGGTCACCACAAAGGCGGTCTCTGATAATGATGAGATTATTGTCATGAGTGCATCAGGGATTGTGATGAGGACAAAAGTTTCCGGGATTTCCATCCAGAAACGAAGTACCCGTGGTGTCAGGATTATGAAGATGGATGCCGGTGACAGGGTTGTCGGTGTTGCCGTCCTCGTACCTGAACTTGATGACTAACCCCCATTATTTTTTTCATTTTTAGGATCGTAGTGGTTGATACACACCATTTTAAGGGTGGGATACACTTGTCGTCACTTCTCCCGTGGCCGGTATTCCAGGATTGGGGCCGCCAGATTTAATTGGGATTGGTTTACATTACCTGATTATGTCATGATCCGGTGATTTCACGGCGTATGTTTTTTTGCCACCCCATTGAGGGTTAACGGGGCCAGGATATTTCCTGCTCAAATGCAAAAAGTGGCAAGTGTTATCTCATTCCGGCTAAAAAGATTGCATATGTTCCAGCAGAGATTTGATCTCCAGACGAAATGTGAAGGTGAGATGGTGAATATCACCCCCGGTGTGGAAAAAATTGTCCATGAGAGCGGTGTGATGAGCGGCCTTGCCAATATTTTTGTGACCGGTTCTACGGTCGCAATCACCACGATTGAATATGAGGACGGCGTCCTCGAGGATTTTAGGCGGGCCCTGTCCGTTCTTGCACCTGATACTATCCCCTATGTACATAATGTCAGGTGGGGAGACGGGAATGGGAGATCACATGTGAAGGCAGCGTGCATCGGCCCTTCTTTGACGGTCCCCATAGCAAACGGTGCACTCATGTGCGGGACCTGGCAGCAGGTCGTACTGGTTGAACTGGATGTCCGGTCAGGACGGAAAAGGACGGTTGTGGTGACCGTGGTAGAATGATGTAAACGCCAGGCAGGGAAATGTATTTTTCCGGTGCCTGATTCCAAAACCCGGGATACCGTTAATTGGGTATAATCTAATTTTCTCGCAGTGCACGGGGAGCGGATAGCGTGAAAATGCCCTTGGATGATCCCTGAGAAAACAACATATACTCTTCCTCTTTCCTGTTAAATCTATGCGGTTAACCCCCGGGTATTCAAGGCAAAAAAAAGAATGACCTCCCCGGTATGATTAATCGAGTGGGATTGTCTCGAGCTGGGATACGAGTTCCCATATCCGGGTCCTTGCATGCACCGGCATGTTGGGATCATTGCTGATTTCGTCAATTTTTGAGATTGCCTCCGCGGCACGGAGACCGATCCCCTTATTTGGATTTGTGAGCAGCAACCGTGTTTCATCCGCGACGCGCCTTATGTTTCTCGGTATTGTGTTGTCATCCATGATGTGCTGCAGCATCTGGACACAGTTATCTATTGTTTTTTCTGGATTCGTCATGATATCACCATTCGTGAGCTTCTTTATTAATACTACTATCCTGCCTTATATAGTTTGATACACCAACCTAACAACCTGGTGATACTGATAACCGAGAAGAAACCCGATGATGTAATGGCAGAATACCTCCTGAAAGGGGCAAAAATGCTGGCAAAAACGTGCCCTGCCTGTGGATCGCCGATGTTCACCTACAAGGACCGGACATTTTGTGTAATGTGTGAACTGGAAGATCAGAAGTTATCAGGACCCGCAGGGAAACAACCACGGAACCCTGTTGCACTACCAAACGAAGAAGCCAGGGTGCATGCCTCAGCTCACGAACTCGCCTGTGCACTGGAGACAACGTTGATCACGCTCTCCGGACGGATTGCCACTGAACCTGACCCCGGCCGCTGTCTTTCCCTGATGAGTACCATTAAAATAGGGATCGAAGCCCTGAAGCTCCTCTCTCAGCCGTAAGGGTGCCTCGATAATTCATATATCTTTTTTGCCCGTTTCTCCCCTACTCCCTGAACGCCGGATAGTGCTTTTTCATCTGCGTTGACAATTCCCTGCACTGAACCGAAATGGTCAAGGAGCAGCCTTGCATTTTTAAGCCCGATTTCCGGGAAAGCACCGATTATACTCTCCTGCTGTTCCATGTGTGAATGGTAGGGTTTCCTGATCGACGGCGTCCGGTCTCCACGCTCATCAAACTCCCGTTTTGCAATGACGAGAAGCATCGCCGCCGTATCGGCCTCGTCTTTCGTTGTGAGCAATATCACCCCGAGGTCGATTGCAATCGCTGAAAGAGTCCCGCGGATTGCATTCGGGTGGATATTTCTCTCCAGGTAGAGGTCACCCCCCTCGATGACCAGCACCGGTCGTATGCAGGCGGTTGCAAGTGACCGTAACTGCCCAAGAAGGTCGCGGTTGACAAGGGTGTCAGCAAAATCCCTCGTTGTCTTCCGTTCTACGATTATCCGGTCACCTATTGCATAATCGCCGATCTGCAACCTCTGGATACTGATCGAGGCACCTAATGCATGGAGAGATTCCACTACCTTGGATGAAGTCTCCCGGTCATCGACCACTATTGCCGGCCCTGTCCCGGCCGGGGAAACCGTGGCGGTAAACTCTTCAATACTCATCTGTGTTGCATTATTTTCCCCGGAAAACGGTTCCGGCAGGTCATCCCGGATCTGTTGTATCCCTTTTGCCATCGCCTGTTCCCGTGACTGGCTCACGTAACGGAAGGTCTCGTCCTGTGTCCCTTGTGTCACCAGGACGATAACTTTACCGTGACCACTCCGGCCGGTCCTCCCTTTTCTCTGTATGCTGCGGATCTCTGAAGGTACCGCCTCGTAAAACACGACCAGGTCCGTGGACGGAACATCAAGCCCCTCCTCCCCGACCGAGGTGGCGACAAGTACCCGGAACTCTCCTGCCCTGAACCTCCGCAGGGCATCAATCTGCTTTTTCTGGCTCAGCCCTTTCTCCGCATCCTTTGTAGCCTGCCCGACAAACCGTTCACACGGGATTCCCTGCGAGGTCAGCTGGTCAACAATCAGCTGGACTGCGTCGCGGTAAGTCGCAAACACGATGATCCTGCTATCGGTAGAATTGTTAAGTTCTGATTTTACAATCGCTTCAACGATTCCGAGTTTTGGGTGCAGCTCGTGGTCCCATCCGGCCACCCTGTCCATGAGACCTGTAAATACCGGGTCCTGGCCAAGTCTTCTGCTAGCCCTGGAACCGGAAGGTGATGTTGCTTCATCGGCAAGGCGGGAGAGGTAGACCTTTAATACCTTGCTCCCCTGTGACTCGGCTAGTCCCACCGCATGTTTCAGCTTCATGATCTCCGCATAGACTGAGGCTGCTGCAAACCCGGACTGTTCCCGCTTCTGGATCTTCTCCTGCACCTGCGCATTGATGGCCGTGAGGGCTTTCATGGAGAGCAGCTGCCGTTTCGGGACCGTAAGTCCTGCTCCGGCAAGCATCTTCAGGCGGTCATCGAGGAGCCGGTTGAGGTGATCGCGGGCCCTCTCCAGTTCCGGGGGGAGTGATACGCTGATGATTTCGATCTCACGCTCATGGATATAAGGTCGTACATCGGGGTCATTCTCATTCCTTGTTTCTACCTGCCCGATTCCGACATTGGCACAGACTTCCCGTACCTTCTCCTGCTGGCCGCCGGGTGACGCGGTCATGGCAAGAATTCTCGGGTTCTTCGCCTGGGCACAGTACTGCTCTGCGAGGAATACGTATGCATAGTTTCCAATGGCCCGGTGACATTCGTCAATAATCATCAGGGTCACGTCTTCAAGAGAATAACGGCCTGCGAGGAGATCGTTCTTGATCACCTGGGGCGTTGCAAAAATAACGGTCGATTGTTCCCACTCACTGGTGCGCTGTTCACCCGGTGTCTCACCGGTAAACATCACAAAGTTTTGTTTATTCCCGTTTTTATCCGGTAGAAGGAGCAGGTTTTCAAAAAACCTCAGGTGTTGCTCGACGAGCGGTTTTGTCGGGGCGAGCATGAGTACCTTGCCGCCCTCGTTATACAGCCGCGATGCCGCAACAATCAGTGCAACGGCAGTTTTCCCAAGGCCTGTCGGGAGGACAACGAGCGTATTTGTATCAAGTGCCCGCATCGCGATTGTCAGTTGGTACTCCCGCGATTCAAGGCTGTCGGGCCGTATCAGAGGGTGGTTGATGGAGGTCATGGACAGATTGTGGAAAAACTTCTTTTTCCCTCGATCAGGTCGCTGATGATGCCAGGTACACGGTCAACCGGTACTCTCACCTGTGCCATGCTGTCACGGTCCCGGATTGTCACGGTCTGGTCTTCCCTGGTATCGTAATCAACGGTGATGCAGAAGGGTGTACCAATCTCGTCCTGCCTCCGGTACCGCCGCCCGATAGCCCCTGAGTCATCGTACTCGGCGAGGATATGGTGCTCGTGGAGCGTGTGGGTGAGTTGTTCTGCGATGGAGTCAAGTCCGTCACGGTTCATTAAGGGGAATACGGCAACCTGGACGGGTGCCACAAGGGGTGGGAGACGGAGTACACGGCGCTCTTCCCCGTCAACTATCTCTTCGTCATAGCTCTGCTCAAGGACGGCGTAGCACATCCGGTCGATACCGTACGAAGGTTCTATGACATGTGGCCGGACCTCCTCACCCGGAAGGTCGACCTCCTCTTCAATTATTTTGTAGAGGTCCTTTGGCACAAAGAACTGTTCTGATCCTACGGTAACCGTAATCCCGTCCGGACCGGGGACTGTCGTTGCCAGTGCATCAGCGATATCTTTTGCCTTACCGCGATACTTCGGGCCGAGTGCACCCATGTCGGCGACGACTCTCCTCCTCTGCACCCGTTTCGGGGTCTCGTACTGGATAAAGACGGTGAAGGACTGGCCACTCTGTTTTTCGTGCGCCCGGAGGTCGTAATCAGTCCGGTCTGCAATCCCGACCGTCTCTACCCAGCCGAAGCGATCAGAGCGTACCTCTGCGTCCCAGCAGTCTTCGGCGTAATGCGCGAGTTCATCAGGAAGGTGTTGCCGGAACCTGAGCCTGTCAGGTTTCACACCGATCCGGACGAGGAGCTGGTGGGTCAGTGCGAGGTAATACGCAACATATTCGTTCGCGATAATTCCCGTATCCACCGCTTCTCTCATGGTCATGACCAGCGGCGCCGAATTCTCCTGTTGCTGCGTCTGGCCGAAGAGTGGCACTTCGTAGCCGGCATACCGTGCAAAACGAGGGTGGTCCTTTTCGTCGGGATGAACAAAAATCTCGGCTTCAGCCTGGGTAAATTCCCGGAGACGAATCATCCCCTGTCTTGGGGATATCTCGTTCCGGTAGGACTTCCCAATCTGCACTGCCCCGAATGGCAGTTTATCGCGGTAAAAGCGGAGGAGCCGCTGGAAATCGGTAAACATTCCCTGTGCGGTCTCAGGTCTCAGGTAGCCACTCCGCTGCGAACCAGGCCCAATCGTGGTCTGGAACATCAGGTTGAATGGGAAGACTTCGACCGTTCCAATTACCTCTTCGCAGGCCGGGCAGGTGATCGGGGCGAGGGCTGCAGAAAGCTGCTCTTCGGACATCGTGGAAGCACCGGCAATTCCCCCTCCTTCAACTACATGGTCGGCACGCAGGTATTCCTTGCAGTGCGGGCACTGGAACATCTTGTCTGAGAACCCCTTGACGTGTCCGGAGGCGATAAAAATTGACTCCTGGCCGATGGTTGGACATTCGATCTCGTAATATCCTTCCTGTATTACGTAAAAAGAGCGCCAGACATCTTCGATCCGGCGCTTCATCATGGAACCAAGCGGGCCATAATCGATAAATCCTGCGACCGCTCCGTAACACTCTGATGTCGGCCATACAAAACCGCGTCGTTTGGTAAGATCATTTATTTTATCGTATACATCGCTCATATCGATCACTGGTATCCAACATTATAGAACGCCTGGTATGAAAAAGTTGTTCAAATAAGGGACTATTGAACTGATGAAAAATTTCTCTCTCCATGCGACTCCCGGGGCCTGCCAATAAAGTCTTCCGCGTATGCGGGAATTTACTATAATAAGGGAAGAATAACCCGATTGTGTCATATCTGTCCGTTATCCCGCGTATAATCCGTGTATATTAAGATAGTATTAAATATTAATCCGCGCATCTATTCCGGTAATCTCTAGTGTGGTTTTCAAACATGCCGGAAGACAAACGCAAGATTCAGCTTCTGGAATTGTTCACAAACATTACCAGCAAAACAAAGATCGTGGAACCGATGAAAAAGATCCACGGTTCTTTAAGAGACCGTGACGCAGTTGAACGTGAAATTTCCCTGTTAATGCGGGAGATTCTTGATCTGGGATTCTTTAAGACCAAACTGAAGCCGATCCAACTCGCCAAGCTTGTCTCTGCCTACTATCTCGGAAAAAACGACACTGAGATTGCCAGAGAACTTGGGGATGAGAAGCTGTCGAAGACCGTCGCCCGGGCACGGGTTCGCCTGAAACTTTTCCGTGACCTTGATTTCAAGATGCCATTTGACCGTGAGAAGATGGAAATACTCATGGAGTCAGGGAAGACGATGAAGGAGATCAGCGAAGAACTCGGGGTAAGCCCATCCACGCTCCGCGAATACCGCCACGTGATTGATCAACGGGATGATCATACCATTGATCAATACCTTGAGCGTATCAGGGATGTCATGGAAGACAGGGACCTCAGCGAGCAGATGACCAGGAGTGCCACGAAGGATAGCCTTGGGGACTCAATCGATATTACAGAAGCAGAATTAATTGATGTGGCCTGAACGCGGGTCAACCTGGGATGGATGAACTCCATCGTCTCAACGGAGTGGGGGCACTCACCCATTTTTTGATCCCCCCAGCGAATTGTCTCATCATCTGCTGGTGTCAACGGGGTTTCTTCCGGAATGATTTCGCCGGGCAAGAAGAGTTACGTTTTCATAGGTAGTGTGAGAATGTCGTACCTGATATGAGACTCACATGGTTTGGACATTCCTGTGTACGGTTATCCGGGACGAAAGACGTCATCGTGGACCCGTTTATTGGTGATGGGATAGAAGTCACCGCAGATTGTGATATTATTGCGGTCACCCATGGGCATGGTGA
Organism: Methanomicrobiales archaeon; assembly: GCA_026394715.1. Classification (GTDB taxonomy): domain Archaea; phylum Halobacteriota; class Methanomicrobia; order Methanomicrobiales; family Methanospirillaceae; genus CAIKOD01. The sequence goes on from JAPKXR010000233.1 coordinate 23,610, forward strand.
TCACATGGGTGATACGGTCCGGCTTAAAAAAAAGACGGTCGCAATCAACGAAATCGCAAAATACCTGGCAACAAAAGGTATCCCTGTTGAAGGGATGAATATCGGGGGCTCTATCGATGTCGATGGCGTCCGTTTCACCATGACACCGGCGGTACATTCCTCGTGGCTCGAGGAGGGTGGTATCGGGTGCAACGGGGGTGCTGCGGCCGGGTATGTCATCACGATGGACGGGAAGAAGGTCTACCATGCCGGAGATACCGCTCTCTTCTCTGATATGAAGCTGATTGGCGATCTCTACCGGCCGGATGTTGCCCTCCTCCCGATTGGCGGGCGGTTCACCATGGGTCCTGACGAGGCGATGATTGCCGCCCAGTATATCGGGGCACCCCTGGTCGTCCCGGTCCATTACAATACCTGGGTAAAGATCGAACAGGACCCTTCACGGTTCAAATCTGCCATTGAACGGACGACCGATATGAAGGTCGCCGTACTTTCACCCGGTGAGACAATTGACCTGTGAACCGCACAGGCACATTTTTTCCTTTGCGTGGAACTTCTGATTTTATCCAGGTAATAATACTGCATATCGCTGTTTTTTATTACTTTCCAGGCATAAAAAGGTCCTGCTAACATCTAAAATCAATCTGGGTGAGACATTTCTTCTCTGCAATAATAACGCTTTGAAGAAGGGATAAAACAAGGCTGTTGTACTTCAAATAGAAAAATTACCACGGGCGATTAGAAATCGGTCATCTTTCTGTACAGGCTGTGTTGCAGTCAGTATAATATTTTATGTGTATATTGCTTAATATCCGATCGTCTGTCTGTGTCCGTGTATGTTCCGTTAATTCAGCTCCAATACAAAGCGGTATCCGTATTATCCAGAACATCATTTCACTCGTATGGATCGACAGAAAATACTATTCCTCGGACTGTGGTGCATACTGCTTGTGATTACAGGCTTTCTTATCTGGATAGTAAAACTGGTATCCGGTTCCAGTGATCAGGTCCTGATAATCATCTATTATGGGTGCGCGATGGCGGCGGTGATTGCGCTGTGTTTACTTATTCTCGCCGTGGCAACAGTTAAAACCAAAGAACCGTGAGTTGTCGTACCTTGCTCAAAAGAGTATGTGATACGAGTTTTTTCCTTCCATCCGAAGGAAAACTTTCCAAAGATCGGTCCAATGCAAGACAACTTCATGGAGCGGGCCGTCTGTCCTGCCGAAAGGCATGCACTATCGATATTTTATAAAATGTGACGGCCCGGTATTTTCTCATACCGCCAAAAAAAATGTTTTTTATAATACTGGCCGACTAGAAATCGGTCATTACCCTGAACTGGTCAATCTCTTCCCGGTTCAGGTTTTCAAGGAATATTTCAGCCGCGGAACGGATATCTTTGCTCGCGGTGATTGCCCGCCCGACGACAAGGATGTCCGCACCTGACTTCAGTGCATCCTTTACGACCTCTGCCCTGATTCCGCCGGCAGTTGCCACGAGGAGTTTCCCACCGGCTGCCTTCTTTAACGCGGCAATATTGCCCCACGCGTGTTTTGTTTCCTCAGCATCGATCGCCCGGTGAAGCTCAACAATATCCGGCTTCACCGACAGCCCTGCAATCAGCTTGACCGGGTCGGCCACGTTTAACATATCCACGATGGAATAGATACCGGTCTTCTTCGCCTCGATAATCGCTTTCTCAAGCGTTGAGACGGGTGCGAGACCCGAAATTACAACGGCGTCGGCGGATGCATCGGCTGCCATCCGGGCCTCAAGATTTCCGGTGTCAAGAATTTTTAAGTCTGCAATAATGAATGCATTCGGTCTGATCTTCCGCATTTCAGAGATCACGTTCAGGCCGAACCGCTTGATCAGCGGTGTCCCTGCCTCGATGATAAGGTGGTCATTGGCCGGGAGCTCGGTGAGCACCTGGGTGACTTTGTTCATATCGACCAGGTCAAGGGCGACCTGCAGGTAGGGCGGGTCCCAGAGCCGCTGTACCTTAAAGCCCATAACGGCATGCGCCGCGCGGTCCTTCTCGTAGATGAGGGTCTTTTTGTCTGGGAATGCATCCATTGCCCGGGTGATGGCAAGTTTCATCGCCCCGTAGTTGTAGCGGTAAATTTTATTGTAGTCCGCCGCTGCCGGGTCGAGGTAGACACTTGCAAGGACCACGATCTGTTCGATATCCTGGTCTTTAAATGCCCCTTCTTCAACCGAATCTGCGACTGCCTTTGCCACTGCTGCCTGCACCGGCCCGAACATCTCCCGTACCTGGCCCTCTTTCTTCATCGTGACTTTCGGGATCACGAGTGTGACAGGTTTTGTCAGCAGGTTTGGTCTTATGACTGCGAGTAACGGTGTATGCCCTGCAGAAAGCTGCGAGAGTGCATTCGCAAATGCGGCCCCGACAGCCCCTTCCTTATCTCCTATCATCAGGTCGATGTGGGCGAGCTCCGGCCCGTCCCCGACGAGTGCTTCTCCTATAAGATACATAAAATCTCTTCGTCTCCTGTTAACTATGTGGCCCCATTATATGATAAATGTTTTAATTTTAGGGGCGGTCCGGAAAAAATGAGGTGCAGCTGCAATTCCCGGTGGTGTTGCTCTCAACGAGGGGTGGTAACCTGATACATTCAGGCGAAAAATCCAGGGAAATTAAAAAGGATGCAAAAATTTTCCCTGAAAAATTGCTATGTGGTTACGGTTCAGCTCAACCCCTGCCGGTCCCGCTCGGCGAATACGTCTTTTGCAACAGCCATGCCGTTCAGAGCAGCAGGAAAACCCGCATATACAGCCATCTGGGTGATGATTTCTACTATTTCCGCACGGGTACAACCCACGTTCAGCGCCATGGAAATATGTGCATTCAACTGGACTGGCGCATTACCCAGTGCAGTGAGCGCCGCAACGGTGGCTACCTGGCGTGATTTGATATCAAGGCCCGGCCTGCACACCACGTCTCCATACGGGAATTCAACCGTGTAACGGGCAAGGTCCGGTGCAATCCCAACCAGTTTTTCGAGCATCGCATCAACGCCCACGCCGCTCATTGTTTCCAACTGTTTTTTTCCACGTTCAAACCGATCGTTATCCATATCATGTATCTCCATGATCCTGGTTATCTCCGGATAGTGATGAAACATGGGGTAAATCCGTTGGGAAAAAGGGCAATCGCTACCGGATCGGAGTCGCAATAAAAAATGTGGGGTCGGTGAGATTTGAACTCACGATCGACGGGTCTCTCCGACATGCGTCAGTGCTCCAACGGATCATCACCATTCAGAAGACCCATTGTTCATCATTCGCACAGAAGACGCGAAAGACCGCTGGAGCCCGTCGCCATTCCGGACTAGGCCACGACCCCGATGTTGTAGATTAAATCGTATTTTCGAGATATAAGTGTTCGCATAAAGAAACACCGGCAAGGTCTATGTTCCAGTGACCTGCCAGATGTCGCCGCCACTTGGGTTTTTCATGCGAAATCAGTAATCATATATCTTTTCTCACGCCATAACCTGATCAATGGTGAAGATCAGTTACGATTGTGGAATCTCTTCATTTCCGTTGATTGGCGAGACTATCGGTTACATGTTCAACCGGATCGCAAAAGAGAACCCTGATAACGAAGCCGTTGTTTCCGTCCACCAGGGGATCAGGTGGACATACCGTGAGTTCCAGGGTCATGTGGATAACCTGGCAAAGGGGCTGATGGCGCTTGGTGTCGATAAAGGTCACAGGGTAGGGATATGGGCGATGAACTATGCCGAGTGGGTCCAGGTACAATTTGCCACGGCTAAAATCGGGGCTATTATGGTGAATATCAACCCCGCGTACCGGACGTACGAGCTCGATTATGTGTTGAAACAGGCAGAAATCCAGACCCTCATCATCCAGGGGCGGTTCAAGACATCAGATTATGTTGGCATGTTTTACGAGGCCTGTCCTGAAGCATATGAATCACGTCCTGGCCACGTCAAGAGCGACAAATTCCCCTTCCTTAAAAACATTATTTTCATGGGGGATATCCCTTACAACGGGATGTTTGTCTGGGAGGACTGCATCAGGAAAGGTGATGAAATCAGTCATGATGAGCTGATCGACCGCGAGGAGTCCTTAGAGTTCGATGATGCCATCAATATCCAGTATACAAGCGGGACCACCGGTTTTCCAAAGGGGGTCGTCCTCAGCCATCACTCGGTGCTGAATAACGGGTACATTATCGGGGAAGGGATGGGTTTTACCCCGGCTGACCGCCTCTGTATCCCGGTCCCGTTCTATCATTGTTTTGGCATGGTGCTCTCAAACCTTGCCTGTGTTACGCACGGGTCGACCATGGTAATACCGTCACCTGTTTTCGATGCGGGAGAAGTGCTGAAAACGATCCAGAATGAGAAATGTACCGCGCTGCATGGTGTCCCTACGATGTTCATCGCCGAGCTTTCGCACCCGGAATTCTCCCGTTACTCGATGAGCACCCTTCGTACCGGGATTATGGCTGGTTCTCCCTGTCCTATCGAGGTGATGAAAGAAGTCTCAAAGAAGATGAATATGACTGATATTGTGATCGTGTATGGCCAGACCGAGACCTCTCCTGGTGTTACGATGACCACAACAAAAGACCCGATTGAACGACGGGTATCTACCGTGGGCAAGCTCTTCCCCCATACGGAATTGAAATTCATCGACCAGAAGACCCAAAAAATTGTCCCGCGGGGTGAGATCGGGGAGATCTGTGCACGTGGATATATGACCATGAAATGTTATTACAACAACCCGAATGCTACCCATGGAACTCTGGACCATAACGGCTGGAATCATACGGGGGACCTTGGTACTATCGACGATGAGGGGTATGTAAAAATCGTGGGCCGTTTGAAGGATATGGTCATCCGCGGCGGGGAGAATATTTACCCGCGCGAAATCGAGGAATTCCTGCACCACCATCCAAAGATTGCAGATGTATACGTTATCGGCGTTCCAGATCTGAAATATGGTGAGGAACTGGCGGCCTGGGTGAAAATTGTGCCCGGTCAGACGGCAACAGAGGACGAGATCAAGGATTTCTGCAAGGGAAAGATTGCCCATTACAAGATCCCCCGGTATGTCAGGTTCACGGATGATTTCCCTGTTACCATATCTGGCAAGATCCAGAAATACAAGATGCGTGAGGTCTCGGTGAAAGAACTGCACCTCGAATCTGCCGACGAGATTAAAACCGCGTAAGAATATTACCTGATACATTCAAAGGGCCAAATAAATGCCCCTGATCTTTTTCCCCTGCACCTTTTTGAAATTGAGACTACTTACAACCCGGCTGTCTGAACGGGGTAACCACCATCTGACCGTACCATAATGAGGTCACCATCGAGGTTGGGAGGAAAAAACCCGGTGTCGGGATTACCCCACGCTTGGTGAAACGCTGTTCATCCGTGGGGTGAAACGAGTGTTATGCGGGGGCTGATGTCGGAATGCTATCAACAAACGGGTACATGCCGTTCTTCGCAGTCTCAATCGAGAATTTCATTCCGTCCGTTCTGACAACGGTGCTGCCATCAGTATCGGTCCGGAATATCAGCGCCCCAGAATCTTCCAGGCGCCGCAGTGTGTCTCCTGCAGGGTGGTAATAGGGGTTTCCTGCGCCAACAGAGATGATGGCCGCTTCTGGTCGTACCCGTTCGAGAAAGGCACGACCAGTCCCATGCGGGCTCCCGTGGTGTGCGACTTTCAGGACCTGGCTTTCGAGTGGGAGCCCGGAATTTACCATCAATTCTTCTGTCGTGATGCCTGCATCCCCTTCGAACAGGATATTCATCCGCCCGATTGAGGCTCTGAGTACGATCGACCCGTCATTTGGGTCCTGGTCTTTGCTCCCGTCCGGTGCTGAAAGTACAAGCATTGTCAGTCCCGGGGCAGGACTAAAAGAATCTCCCCGTTGAACGGTTGAGTACGGGATATTCTTACGGTCAATTGTCTCAAGGAATTTCTGGTAGGTGGTCGTGGTGTACGGCATGCCGCTGTCAATGACGCTGAGTACATCAAAATTTTTGAGGACTTCCTGCATACCCCCGATATGATCGCTGTGCGGGTGAGTGGCGACCAGGATATCAATATTCCTGACCCCCTGGTGTTTCAGGTAGGTAATAAGGCCGGGACCTTCATCCGCCTCACCGGCATCGATCAGGATGGTGGTCCCGTTATATTGAATAAGTGCAGAGTCTCCCTGTCCGACATCAATAAAATGGACCACTAACCGGCCGTCATTGAGTCCATACGAAGGTGGAATGACATTGGTTCCTGCATGACTACTGATTCCGTGGAATGCGCATCCCGCGACAACGATGCAGGCCAGGAGGAGAAGGGCAGGGAGGAAGGAATAAACGCTCCTGACTGTCCGCACGCGCGGCTTTACCGGGCTCACGACCGGGAACGCCTCACCAGCTGAATAGCAGCTTCAGCGGAGCCGTTAAGGACCTCTTCTTCGTTGAGCACGTGCCGCTCATGCATCAGGACGCGACCGTTGCAGATGGTTGTATCGACGGATGACCCGCTGCATGCATAGACCAGGTTAGAGGTCTGGTTGTGAAGGGGGATGTTGCAGGCGGTCCGGGTACTGATGAGGATGATATCTGCAGGTGCACCGGTTGTCAGCGAACCGGTACCGGTCGAAAGTGCTCTTGCACCGTTTGAGGTTGCCATTGCCAGTGCTTCAGGGGCAGGCAGGACGGTCGGGTCATTCCAGAAAAATTTCTGGAGAAGTGCGGCGGTTTTCATCTCCTCGAACATGTCGATGTTGTTGTTCGAGGCGCAGCCATCGGTACCAAGACAGACATTCACTCCTGCTGCTTTGAGCCAGTGATATGGCATGGCCCGGTGCGTGGCGAGTTTCATGTTGCTTGCCGGGTTGTGGGAGATGTTGACGTTCCGCTTCCCCATGAGGGCACATTCGTCTTCATCGAGCCAGCAGCAATGGGCAGCGATGGTGGAAGGCGTCAGGATACCGCAGTCATCAAGGTGGCAGGCAGGACGTTTTCCATACTGGCTGATGCAGTCCTGTACTTCCTTTTCCGTCTCTGAAAGGTGAATATGGGTGCCGATCTTCTCCGATGCAGCAAAATCAGCACACCAGTTCAATCCTTCGGGAGAAACTGTGTATATCGCATGGGGGCCGACAGCTGCCCTGATCCGCCTGTTGTTCATGGATTTAATGGAAGAGACGAGCTTTTCGGTTGCCCTGCATTCATTTTCTCTTTTATCCGGAAGGTTCAGGTCGATGAAACCGTGAGAAAGTACTGCCCTGATACCTGCTTCATCAACGGCCCGGGCTGCATCCTCCATAAAGAAATACATGTCATTGAATGCGGTGGTACCGGTTTTTATCATCTCAAGGCAGGCAAGTTTTGTCCCCCAGTATACATCCTGTCCTGTAAGGTGTGCCTCGAGAGGCCAGATTCTTTGGGTAAGCCAGTCCTGGAGGACCATGTCATCGGCGTAACCCCTTAAGAGGGTCATCGCTGCATGGGTGTGGGTATTGACCAGTCCCGGCATGGCGATAGAACCTTTCCCATCGATGATAAACTCTGCTTCGGTCCGGTATTTTTCTGCGATACCATCCCCGGTATCTGCAATCGTCCCGGTCTCGTCGATAAAAATATCTCCCCGCTCGCCGTTTACCATGATGTCCCTGATGAGCAGCGCCCCGGTATAATCCAATATATCACGATGTTCCATTGCTATCCTCCCATTTTCTCAATAATTGTTGTAACAATTTCACCCGTTCTTTCACGGAATAACCGTGCGGTCCCGACGATGTGCTCATACGAGAGCACTTCGGTCCCAAGGCCATTCGCATAATTATCTATCGTGCACAACGCGGCAAACTCAATACCCAGCTCGCAGGCGAGGGTTGCCTCGCTCGCAACGGTCATCCCGACAATGTCTGCAAATTTTGCAAGGGCGGCAACTTCTGCCACTGTCTCAATTCTCGGCCCCCGTGTCTGCACGTAGGTCCCGCCAACCCGGGCATGAGGGAACTCGTGCCCAAGTTCCCTGATGAGTTTTGCCGAAATTACCGGCATGACATGGGAAATCGCATGGTTGTGGATTGAGGGTATATCAGACAGGCTCATGTAATCGTCGGGTACCATGATTGAACCGGGCGCAATCTCTGCCTTCAATGAACCCGAGGACCCGAATGAGATGGCCCTGTCGACACCGAGAACAGCAAGCGCCGCCATATTTGCACAGAAATTGATCCGGTGGGGCGGAATATTGCCCTGGTGGCGCAACAGGATTGTCACATCACCTGCCAGCACCTCCACCCTGCCAAACGGTGTGCTGACCACCTGTTTTTCAAGTGGTGGAAGATCCGTAAACAGGAGGCTCGTCCCCCCGATAATTCCAAGGGACATCTATCCTGCCTCCTCTATCCTGCGCTCCCTGCCCCTCGCTACATCCATTGCGATGGAACGTAACAGCAGCCGCAGCCAATAATCAATGAGCCCACGCATAATCCCTGGTACAGGTATTTCAGCGCCTGCTACATATCCCTGTCCATTCTCGCCAGGGATGAAATTTGCATACCGTAATACCCATCCGGTGCACCATTACCTGTATGGGCCTGTTTGAGATAGTCGATGAGGAAACGATTAAACGAGGGGGATGTACCGATATCTATTTTCTCCGTAGCGAGGAGGTACTCCGAAAAGAAGGTAAAAATCCCCGCGTTGTAATGGAGGTGACTGCGGTAGGACTCCCCGATGAGTGGGGTGTGTTCTGCGGCCTGGAAGATGTGATAGCACTTCTTACTGGTCTTCCCGTGACGGTCGATGCAATGCCGGAAGGGACGATGTTCCTGCCGAACGAACCTGTCGCCAGGATATCCGGGCGATACCTGGACTTTGCACGGTACGAGACGTCAATCCTCGGGTTCTTATGCCACGCATCAGGCATTGCCTCGGCCGCCGCACATATCAGGGTCTGTGCAGAAGGCCGCCCTGTCTATTCATTTGGTTCGCGCCGGCAGCACCCGGCCATCGCATCCATGATCGAACGTGCCGCATGGATCGGTGGGGTAGACGGGGTTTCCAATACCTGTGCACATCCGGACATCCCGAAATCAGGGACTATGCCCCATGCGTTTGTCATGTGTTACGACAGCCCGGAAGAGGCGTTTGCATCCTTCAATCGCCATGCGTCGCCGGATGTTCCGAGGATCATGTTGTCCGATACGTTCTGCGATGAGAAACGTGAGTCCCTGGTTGCTGCAGGGCAGGGTGCAACGGCAGTCAGGCTTGATACCCCGCGGTCCCGCCGTGGTAACATGAGGGCGATTATCAATGAAGTGCGCTGGGAACTTGATGTCCACGGGTACGCTCGTGTGCAGATTTTCCTTTCTGGCGGCGTGACGAGAGATGATGTAATCGAATACCGGGATATTGTCGATGCATTTGGTATTGGCGGGGCCATTGCCAGTGCCCCTGTTATCGATTTCGCCATGGATATCGTGGAAATCGAAGGTACCATGTGTGCAAAGTGCGGAAAGCGGAGCGGCGTAAAAGAGGTTTATGAACTGCCCGACCGCTACCATGTCGTCCTCCCGGAGAGCGCTCAGGCCCCGGCCCATGCAACACCGCTCCTTGTCCGGTACCTGACGAACGGTACCGTGACGTCGGGCAGCAACCTTTCCGAAGCCCGTGACCGTTTTCTTGGTTCATTTGACAGGGGCCGGTGCACCTGCGGGTCACCTGAATGCGGGGAAGGACACGACCATCATCGCGCGGTGTGAAATGTTGCGGCGGGTTGCAGCCTGGTGGCATTGGGTTTGTGCCTGTAAATGTGGCCCATACCCTATGCGATGAAACAATTGTTTTAACCAATGGCACCCCACCTATGTAAAGCGGGTCGGTTGATCAGGGGTAGAACGCTGCCTTGATATGGTGCAATCCAGATTGGCCCTGTATCAGGCAAACCTGTTGCAGACACGTTTCGCGGGCTGGTGGTAAAGTGGTATTACGCTCCCTTGGCATGGGAGAGGCCGCGGGTTCAATTCCCGCCCAGTCCATATTCTGGCATGGGAAAGGCCGCGGGTTGAATTCCCGTTCGTTCCCATACATTTTTTCGAAATATCCATGCGATTACGGCATAAAATTTTTATAGTCACATGCATAGGATATGACTGAACAGTCATGCGCATACGCGATTTGATACTCCCTGAAGACCGGATTTTTTTCACCCTCTTTCGGGACATGGCAGCAAAAATCAGCGAAGCGTCAGCGACCCTTAACGAGATCACCCACGAGCTTCCCCGGGGGACGGAAAAAGGGCATAAAGTACGTCAGCTGGAACACCTTGCCGACGAGGTGACCCGGCAAATCTATGAGAAACTGAACGAATCCCTTATTACCCCTCTTGAACCGGAAGAGATTGCACGGCTTGCCCCGGCCCTGGATGACGTGATGGACCGTATCGACCGGGTTACGCACCAGATCTGCAATTATGGGATACCTGGGTCCAACGACCTGCTGAAGGAATTTTCCTACCTGATGATACTATCCAGTGCAGAGATTTCACATGCAATCGATGACCTCGCTACCCTTAAAAAGGCTGATGAAGTTGCGAAGCATGCGAGCGAGACGAACCGCCTCTACAACCTCTCCACGGAGCTGCTGTCACGCTCGGTCATTGAGCTGTTCAGGAACGATGACCTGCTCCTGATAATAAAACTCAAGGATATCTACGAGGGGATGGCCCGGGTCATGGAAATGTATAACGATGTCGCCCATGTCCTCAGTGATATCGCGCGTAGTCACACCTGAGTCAGAATGGAACCCTTCGTCCTGTTTGGTATTATCCTCGCACTCGCGTTGAATTTTGTGAACGGTTTAAACGATGCCTCGCACTCCATTGCGACGGTAGTGGCGACGAGGGCACTCTCCCCGGTAAAGGCCGTTTTTTCGACAGCCCTTTGTAACCTGGTTGGACCGTTTCTCTTTTCAACGGCAGTCGCGGCGACTATCGGGACTGCTATCGTTAACGAAAATGGCCTGACCCCGCTATCCATCGTGGTCGCAATGGGTGCAGCCATTGTTCTCGTTTTTGTTGCGACGCGGGGGGGGATCCCCCTCTCAAGCAGCCACGCGATGGTCGGCGGGTTGCTGGGTGCGGCAATTGCCGTCGCAGGGCTGTCTGCCATTATCCTTCCCGGCTGGGACATGGTGGTCCAGGTCACTATCTACGGGTTGATCGGGGCAGTAGCAGGCGCCATCATTCTTGGACTGTTCACTGCATCATTCCACGAGGATATCCGGATGGGTATCGTTCTCGGAGCGGTTTGCGGCATCTCACTGATTATCCCGTTCCTGATGCTTGCAGGTGTACTGAAAATCACCGGACTTTTTGCAATTGTCCTGTTTATCTTCATTTCCCCGGTGTTCGCCATGACCGGGGCATTTATCTTCGATATCATTATTTCACAATTATTCAATCATTCCCGGCAGAACCGGATGAAACGTATTTTTCAGCCCCTCCAGGTGGTCGCATGTTTCGCCCAGGCCACGGCCCACGGGGCCAATGACGGACAGCATGCCGTCGGTATTATTACTGCACTTTTATTATCCGCTGGGGTCCTGTCATCATTTGATGTACCGACGTGGGTAATCCTCGCATCAGCGATCGCAATCGCCCTCGGTACCTGTTTTGGTGGATGGCAGGTAGTAGACAAAATGGCAAAAGGTATCACCAAAATCCGCCCTTACCAGGGCTTTTGTGCTGCGACAGTCAGTAGCGTCATCCTTGTCGGTGTAACTGAACAGGGTATTCCGGTCTCGTCAACCCATGCCATAAACGGTGCGATAATCGGGGTTGGTGCGACACGGGGTAAAAATGCCGTGCAATGGAAGGTCGTGCGGGAGATGATGACGGCGTGGATCATCACCATCCCGATTGCCATCGTCTGCGCCTGGGCCGGATACC
>JAPKXR010000239.1 GCA_026394715.1 Methanomicrobiales archaeon
ATCTGGAGCTCCGCGAGCAGCTGCGCCAGATTGAGTCAGATAAACGATATATTGAGACACAGAAGATCCGCTACGAACGGGAGGTAAGGAAGTTAAAAAGCGAGATTGAGCAGCTCCGGAGCCCTCCGCTGGTAGTCGGGACGATTACAGATATTATTGATAACAACCGGGTAATTGTCAGGAGTAGTGCGGGGCCTCGTTTTCTTGTCAGGAGCTCGCTCTGCATCGACCAGGATAAACTAAAACCTGGTTCTCGGTGCACACTGAACCAGCAGTCACTCGCAGTTGTCGATATTCTGCCAAGCAGCTTTGATTCGCAGATCTATGGCATGGAGATCGTGGAGACCCCCAGTGAAAGTTATAGCGATATCGGGGGTCTTGAGCAGCAGATCACTGAAATCAGGGAGGCAGTTGAACTTCCCCTGAAGCGGCCGGACCTGTTCGAAAAAATTGGTATAGAGCCTCCGAAAGGGGTTCTTATCCATGGACCACCGGGTACAGGAAAGACCCTTCTCGCCCGTGCAGTTGCCCATGAAACAAACGCCCATTTCCTGCGGGTTGTCGGGTCAGAGCTTGTCCAGAAGTACATCGGCGAGGGGGCACGGCTTGTCAGAGAGTTGTTCGACCTCGCGAAACAGAAGGCCCCGACGATTATTTTTATTGATGAGATAGATGCCATCGGGGCATCAAGGACAGAGGCTACCACGTCAGGGGACCGTGAGGTCCAGAGGACACTCATGCAGCTCCTTGCAGGGATGGACGGTTTTGATCGCCGGGGAGATGTAAAAATCATCGGGGCGACGAACAGGATCGATATCCTGGACCGGGCCCTGCTCAGGCCGGGGCGTTTCGATCGCATTATCGAGATCCCACTCCCGGACGCCAGCGGAAGACTCGCAATCCTCAATGTCCATGTCCGCGATATGAATCTTGATGAATCGGTGAGGCTTTCTGAAGTTGCGCGGCTGACCGAGGGTAAAAACGGGGCTGACCTCAGGGCGATCGTGATGGAGGCAGGGATGTTTGCCATACGGAAAGAACATGACCACGTCACCCACGAGGACCTCCTTGCAGCCATTGAAAAGGTTGAATCGGACTTCGACCGGCAACGGATGATCAGCACGTTCGGTGCAATGTTTGCATGATCGGAAAAGACCAGGACTGCCAACCATCTTCTTTTTTTCAAAACCCAGCATAGTAAGAGAGAACGGCAATAGATATGCAGAGTGTATTGTTATTCAATGTCGTTTGGGAGATTTCACTGAGGATTAATGTATACCGGAGGAAATAGCAATGCTGTACAGGAAAGTCCCAAAAACCGGCGATTCGTTATCAATACTGGGCTTTGGCTGTATGCGCCTGCCTTTGACCCGGGCCCATATAATCGATGAGGAACGGACAATTCACCTGATACGGTACGCGATAGATAACGGGGTCAATTACCTTGATACGGCACCGGCGTACCACCTTGGCCGGAGTGAACCTCTGGTTGGTCGTGCACTCGCTGACGGGTACCGGGAAAAAGTCCGGATTGCTACCAAGTTACCTCCATGGTCAGTCAGGACCAGGAATGATATGGACCATATCCTTGAGGACCAGCTGGTGAAACTCAAAACGGATCATATTGATTATTATCTCCTTCACAGCCTTGCCAAAGAGAGCTGGGATACCATGCTTCACCTTGGAGTGCTTGAATTCCTCGATCATGCAAAACGGTTCGGAAAAATCATCAACGCAGGATTTTCATTCCACGGTAACCTTGCAACCTTCCGGGAGATTGTTGATGCATATGACTGGGAGTTCTGCCAGATCCAGTATAATTTTCTTGATGAGTTGAACCAGGCCGGGACTGAGGGGCTGAAATATGCCGCATCAAAACGACTTGCGGTGATGGTCATGGAACCTCTCCGCGGTGGCAGTCTCGCAGGACATGTGCCAGTCCAGGTAGACAAGATCTGGAGGGAGGCACCGGTCCGGCGGACTCCGGCTGAATGGGGGCTGAGGTTTGTCTGGGACCACCCGGAAGTGACCGTTGTCCTTTCGGGAATGAACCAGGAGGCCCAGATAGTAGAAAATATAACGGTTGCAGGAGAAGCATGGCCCGGTTCTCTGGCCCCCGGCGAGCTTGCCCTCATTGCGAGAGTACGTGATACGTACACAAGCCTGATGAAAGTGGGCTGCACTGGTTGCGGTTATTGCATGCCATGCCCTGCGGGTGTGAATATTCCTGAATGCTTTGCCCTCTACAACGGGGCATCGATGTTTGGAAATCGTCGTGAATACGCATTTCATTATCTCACCCGGCATGGGGGAATAACCGGGGACCGGTCATATGCAGGACTCTGCCGGAATTGCGGGAGGTGTGAAAAAATCTGTCCACAGCACCTGCCTATCCCGGCAGGCCTCAAGGAAGTTTCAACTTCGATGGAAGGGAGGACCTTTGGTGCAAAAGTGTCAGTCCTGCAATGCGGACTCTGGATAATTGACAGGGCAGGGAGATTAGTCCGGATTTTTTCCCGGAAACCAAACGAAGGAGATACAGCAGATCAGGAAAAGATTACCAGTTAAAATCCCAGGTATTAAGTGCGAATCCAGCGGAGATACGTGCGTCAATACCCTTTCATTACATGGAGTATCCTCTAGTAAACAGGTAGGAATGTGAATTATAGGGCTGCTCTGCCCGGTAATTGTGAGGCCCGATTATTCCAGCATAAAACAGATAATGGATTTCAGACAGGCGCAAATGGCCTCGTCGTAAGAACTACCGAATTTTTATTATACGCAAAAAAACAATACGTGCCTGTATTAAGGAGTGTACTTGAAAAATGAGCCTTATTTCTGAATTTAAGGAATTTTTGTATGAATACAAGGTAATTGGCCTTGCTATCGCATTTATCATGGGTGTTGCAGCGACGTCCCTGATAAAATCTCTTGTAGACAATATCATTATGCCCATTATCACGGTATTTGTGCCCGGTGGAGAATGGAGGACAGCCAAATTGGTGATCGGACCTTTTGTCATCGCATGGGGACCGTTCCTGTCAGACCTGATTTATTTCATCATTGTGGCCTTTATCGTGTTCATTATCGCAAAGATGGTGCTGAAAGAGGATAAAGTCACCAAAAAATAATTTTTTAACTCTTTTTTATTCTTCTGAAATTGTTTCCCGGTCTGAAAAGCATACGTCTGACTTTTTAATAAGGGCTTTCCTGCCAGATTTTCCAGTTCGTTTCACTGGCATTCTCATTTGCCTCAGTGCTGAAGAGTATACAACGATCGCGGGTGATCACGGGAAGGCCAGGTGGATACCAGCACCAATGACTATCCCAAGGATCACCGTGTAGGTCGTCACCAGGACAACCGTCTTTAACCCCATCTGCCGGTAGAGCACGGCGATGGTTGATATGCACGGAACAAAAAGGACGCTGATGATTGCCCAGGTGTATAGCTGAACATTAGTCATTACCGTATTCAGTGCAGGTGTACCGGCAAGGACTACCAATGCGCCGAGTGCCATCTCCTTCCGGAGGATCCCAAACATCAGGGCCGTAGTTGCGTAAGCAGGAATTCCAAGGACCATTGTAGAAAATGGTTCGATAAAATTCGTAAATGCCAGGATTACACCATAATACTGCAACAACCCGAGAATAACACTGCTGATTATCAAGAGGGGCATTGCAATGGTGAGAAATTCTGAAATTTTTCTCCAGGATTTTTTCACCACATTTACCACCTGCGGTGCCCGGAGCGGCGCCATCTCCATGATCATCCCGAATTGTTCTCCGGGTGTTATCCGCGAGAGAAACAGCCCGGTAAGCACAACGAGAATGAACACGATAAGGTATATTGAAAGCGCCCACCAGATTCCAACAAACGTTGCGACGACCCCCGCGATGATCACCGTTCGTGCGGAGCACGGGATCATGGTCACGAGAAAGGAAGCGATAAAACGTTCGCGGCGCGACGCGAGGAGCCGGATACTCATCACCGCAGGTACGGTGCAGCCAAATCCAAGTATCATGGGAATTATTGCCTGGCCATGCAGACCAACCCTGTGCATTGCCTGGTCTGCCAGGAAGGCCGCCCGGGTCAGGTAACCGGAGTCCTCCAAAATGGATATGAAAATATAGAATGTAAAAATGAAGGGAAATGCAATCCCAATACCTGCCTGCAGACCTAGTAGTACCGAAATCGAGAGCTGCTGCAGGAGCGGTGGCAGGCCGAGTGAAAGGAGCGGTGCGACCAGGTACGAGGCAAAGAAGAAAACAATAATCCCTTCGAGCCATGAACCGATAGTAAATACCACGAGCAGGATCCCGATAAGTATCACAGCCATTATAGGGATGCCAGGGATACCTTTTGTAAGAAGCCTGTCCAGGTCGAACCCCGGTTTTTTCTGCCGGTCCGTAATCACACGACCTGCAACCTGCTCTGCAAAATGGTGACGGTTCGCAGAAATAATCTGACGCGGGGACATCTTGTGACGGTTTTCTATCTCGTTCGCTATTGCGACAGATGAATCAAGCATTTCCTGGTCTGCCCCGATCCCTTCGAGTGACAGGATGGCAACCGGCCTTGAGACGGGAAAGTTCCCCATAATACTTCTGACAGCAGCCTCGATATGGTGGTCATACGCAACCTTAACAATTGCTGGGCATGCAGAACTGAGTGCAGAAGGGAGAATCTGGCCGGTCCCCCTTCCATGAATTGCTGCAGTCATGATGACCGGGCAGCCAAGAATTTTGGATAATTCTTGCGAATCAACAGATATCCCTGATTTTTCGGTCTCGTCTGCCATATTCAGGACAACGAGCAGGGGTAGGCCATATTCCGCCACCTGAAAAAACAGGTACAGGTTTCGTTCCAGGTGTACTGCATCCAGTATCGCGATTACCAGGTCAAGTTCATGACGTTCCAGCATGCCATTGACGAGTTTTTCCTCGTCTGAATCCCCGTCAAGAGAATAAATACCGGGTAGGTCGCAGATTTCAAATTTTTCACGCTGGTAGCAGACATGTCCCGTTTCAAGTCCGACTGTTGTACCGGGATAATTACTTACCTCCACACCGAGCCCGGTCAACTGGTTGAAGATCAGGGATTTCCCGACATTCGGGTTTCCGATAAGCCCGATCTTCATTTACATTTTCTCCACGAGAATTGTCCCTGCGATCTCAGGCGACAACGCGATGTCACATTCCTTGACCTGGAGGACAACCGCGTTGTTATGCAGCCGTCTCTTTAAAATAACCACTTCTCCGGGAATTACACCGAGGTCGATTAACCGGTGAAGGTACTCACCGCCCGTGATGCCTATGACGGCCAGGGGTACCGATTCCATCGCATCGGTAAGAGTACTGCCGAGCGGGGTGGATGATGTTCCCGCCGGAGGGATTTTGTTCATACCAGGTACCAAGCCAGAAGCAACTGGATTAGGAATATTATTATTTATCAGCCTGTTGTAAGAGGTATTTCCCCGGTGCCAGTTTCTGCGGTGCCCGGCTGATTTCACGTAGTTTCCGATCCGGTTGATAGCGGTATCAGATATAGAATGCTCCAGAACACACGCCTCGTCCGATGCGGCATGGTCCTCCATCCCGAGAATTTCACCAAGGAAACATTGCAGGACCCGGTGTTTTTTTAGTACGCGCTCTGCAATGGTGCGCCCCTGGACGGTGAGACTGAGGGCCCCTGTTTCGTCGAAAACAAGGTCCCCCTGTTCTTCAAGGCTTTTTAAGTCCGCAGATACGGTCTCCTCCCCTATTGACAGGTCTGCAGCGAGATCTTTTGCAGAAGTATGGGCCTGTACAGCAAGAGACCTCACCAGCACTGCTTCGAGATAATCTTCCCGCTCAGAGGATTCCATACCAATCGTATGATTCCATTCTGTTATATGGATTTGTTACGATCACGAGACCATTGCCACTGGTTCATGTCGCAGAAATGATCGGTTTTTAGTTCCAGGCTTAATCATGGTAAAACCAAAAAAAAAGATTGTGCTGGAAACCTGGCCAAAGCCCCCTGTGTAAAAAAAATCATCTTTACCGAATTATTTTACCCGTTCCTTTTCCTTTTTGTCAGCAAATTCGATCAGCTTTATCGCCATTTCTTTCACCGCTTCTCTCGCAGGACTACCATCCGGGACCAGGGATACCGGTGTAGCCGCAAGGTCCGCAGCTTCTACGGCAGGATCATAGGGCACCACTGCGAGGGGGGCATCCTCAAAAACACCCGCCGGGGCTACACCACTCTTGTAGCGGTTAAAGACCAGATGCATCGCAGAACGGCTGATACCAAGGTCGAGGGCAATATCGATGATCCGGGACGCGGTACGGAGACCTCGTGCGCCCGGGTCGCTCACAATCAGGAGGAGGTCCGGGATGCCAATAGTTCCCCGGCTGATATGTTCCATACCCGCCTCTGAATCAATAATGATGAACTGATAGTCCCTCTCAAGGAGACGCATGCAGGTCTTGAGGAGGTCGTTTGCAAAACAATAACAACCAGTCCCTTCAGGCCGGCCCATCGCTATCAGGTCAAACCCGTCGTCCTCAACGAGAACCTGGTAAAACCTGTACCTGATATATTCGGTTCGGGTCATCCCGGCAGGAATACTTTTTGTGAAGGCATCTTCCCGCATCCCACCCAGGTTTTCAATGACTTGCACGCCAAGTGCCTCATGGAAATTTGCATTGGGGTCGGCATCTACTGCAAGGACCGGTGCTTTTCCCTGCGCGATAAGGGCACGTACAAGCAGGGAACTGATTGTCGTCTTCCCTGTACCCCCTTTCCCTGCGACAGCAATGGTATACGGGACGATCATATACCAGACCTCACGTTATTGTCCATGCTGTCGAAAATGAATGTACACCTTTCGGCTTTCATGAATTGGATTTCCCCCTGACACGGGCTGAGATCATTGCAGC
>JAPKXR010000229.1 GCA_026394715.1 Methanomicrobiales archaeon
AACAACTCCTGCTGTAACGGTCACTGGACCACCAGATGTTGCACCAGAGATAAAAAGTGTACCTACGCCGGTAATGACACCTGCTATAGCCAGACCTGTTAATCCTGATACTCCCCCGTCTAAATCCGCCGAAGAGGTGGAGGCGGACGATATGAAAGATATCGATGCTCTCATGAAAGGCATTGGCGTCCCGAATGACATCCCACCACTTTCAGAGTTATCACTTTATGTGTCTCCTGACCAGGCGGGTGCGGATCCTGAAATCCCTGTTGCAACACCGCCACTTGTTTTACCTGCCACAGGACCATCCGGTGTTGGACCAGAGATCAAAAGTGTACCTGCGCCATTAAAGGCACCTTCTGCAGCGAGTCCAGATAATTTGGATACTCCGTCGTCTAAACCCGTCGAAGAAACGGATATTGATGATATGAAAGACATCGACGCTCTCATGAAACGTATTGGTGTCCGGAATGACAGTACGCTATCGTCCGTGTCACCACCTTCAGTGCCCCCCGGCCAGGCAGGTGCGGGTCCTGAAATCCCCGTTTCCCGAGTACCGTCTGTTCCATCATCCACCCCTCCACCTGGACCCCCGTCATCCGATCCCCTCTTCATAAAACCACCTTTTTTAACTGTCGCAGGACCATCAGGTGGTGCGACAGAGATAAAACGCGGGCCTACGCCTGTAATGACACCTGCTGCAGCCAGCTCGGTGAATCCTGATGCTCCTGTACCTGCCATGAAAGTTGCCAGGACAATGTGGTCAGATGACATAACCGAGCAGGACGAAAAAATTGTAAGTATCGACCAGATAAGGGGCTTAAGCGGACTGATCCTCCCGAAAGGTGTGACATTTGAGATAGACTCGTTGCAACTGAAGAGCCGGGTCTCGCCATTTGCCATGGCAGACGGTAGTGTTCAAGAGCAAATCGATAAAATATGGCAGGCCGGACTCCCGACAGGTGGCCTTTCCAGCATAAGCATTGACCAGGAAGGGGATGGATCAGCAGCGGCGGAAAAGGGCGGGTTCCTGAATAAATTCAACCTTTTCAAACTGATCAGTCACGAAACCGAGGAATACAACCCGAAAATCCATGGTCCGCTCATCGATCTGGTAATGAAGCCCCGTGCCGGGGTCGAAGAGTTGGAGTTTTATCCTGTCAATGAGCCCTATGCCTATATCCGTGTGGTATACGACAACTCAACTCACGAGTACACGTATACTGTGCTGGAACCTGTCCTTTCGCCGGGGGAAATGGACCTCTTCTCAGAATTAAAAGAACGGATCTTTGAACGGCTCGATGTCAATTCAAGGGATATTGTTCCCGAGTTTGCAAAAATTACGCTTAAAAAAGTGACGGATGATATCATAGCAGATTACGGCCTGACCTTGACTCCCGTCCAGCGGGCCAAAATTCTCTATAACATGGAGAAGGAATTCCTCGGCCAGGGTCTGATTGATCCCATTATGCATGACAAATATATAGAGGACATATCCTGTGACGGGGTCAATTCATCGATATTTGTCTACCATGCACGGTACGAGTCAATGAAATCCAACCTGATGTTTACCAATGCTGAAGAACTGGACTCTTTTGTTACAAAACTCGCCCAGAGGTCAGGGAAATATATCTCTATTGCAGCTCCGATGCTTGATGCGACAATGACCGACGGGTCCCGTATTCAGATGACACTGGGCCAGGAAGTGACGGCACATGGGTCTACATTCACCATCCGTAAATTCAAGGACGAACCAATCACCCCGACCGACCTGATAGAATGGCATACTTTCTCACCCTTGTCAATCGCTTTTCTCTGGCTCGCTGTGGAAACAGGGAAATCCCTGATCCTTGCCGGTGGGACGGCATCAGGGAAGACAACAGCGCTGAACGCGCTTGCGCTGTTTATCCCGCCGCTAGCCAAGATCGTCACCCTTGAGGATACGCGGGAATTAAAACTCCCACACCCGAACTGGATCCCGAGTATTACCCGGGCATCGTTCGACTCGGCCGGCAAGGGAGAGATCGACATGTATGAACTCCTGAGGGCGGCGCTTCGTCAGCGTCCGGAGTACATCATTGTTGGTGAAGTGCGAGGAAAAGAGGCCCAGACCCTGTTCCAGGCGATGAGCACAGGGCACGTGACCTATTCAACAATTCACGCAGATTCAGTTGCAAGCGTTGTCCACAGGATTGAAAACCCTCCGCTTGATGTCCCGAGAAATATGCTGTCCGCTCTGGACCTTGTCTGTGTCCAGGTTCAGGCACGGGTGGGTGGCCAGAGGATACGGCGCAATAAACAGATCATCGAGATTCTTGATATTGATCCACGGACGAACGAGTTGATCACAAACGAAGTGTTCAAATGGAGACAGGCGACAGATGAAATTACCTATTCCGGAAAATCGTTCATATTAGAAGAGATCATGGAAGAGAGGTGGTGGAATGAGGAGAGAATCAGGGAAGAGCTCAAGAGAAGGCAGGAAGTCCTCGAATGGATGCGGATTAAGAAAATCCGGCATTTCAAAGATGTTTCTCAGATCCTTGTCTCTTATTTCCGGGACCCGGAAGCGGTAATGCAAAAGGTAAGGGCCGAACTATATGAATAGTTACGAACGCTTCTGCTTCAATCTTCTGGGAAAGAGTGTAAAAGCACGACGTGAAAAATATTCAGAATTACGAAAAGATCTGCTGTCCTCCCGCATACAAACTCCATTTGAGGTATATCTCTCAACAGCATTTGTAACTTCAATCCTCGTCGGTCTGCTTGCTGCAGTCGGGATAGGGGCTGTTACATTTATTTTCCAACTTACGAAACTTGTCACCTATCGGGGAGCTGTCCCGGATGCGATAGTCCCTATTGCCAATTATAGTCTTTTACTTGGGACTGTTGCGGTGACAATACTTTCTCTCCTGATTTTTGGAGGGTTGACCTATATGATCTACAATCTTTATCCCTCCTTTGTCGCGGGTAACCGGCGTAGGAATATTGATGCAACCCTTCCCTACGCGATTAATTACATCACTGCAATGTCGACAGCGGGTATCCCGCCAGCCGAGATTTTCCGGCAGCTGGCAGACAGTAAAATTTACGGTGAGAGCTCTGTCGAAGCCCGATATATCGTGCGGGAAATTGATATGTTCGGAAAAGACCTCATTGATGCGCTTAGAATTACCTCCATTTCCACGCCAAGCATGAGGATGAAGGAATTTATACAGGGCGCGATGGGAAGCATCTCCAGCGGGAGTAACCTGACGGTGTATTTCCGGACAAAAGCCGAGCAATATTCGATTGAAAACCGCCATACCCAGAAACTCTTCCTTGATACCCTTGGCCTTATTGCTGAGTCGTATGTTACTGCAATGGTGGCCGGGCCGCTTTTCCTGATTATTCTCCAGTCGATTATGTCGGTTATCGGGAACAATGCGAATCCTATCTTTCTCTTTGTGATTATCTACATGATGATCCCGCTCGGGAGTATCATGTTTGTCATTATGATCAGTGCAATGACTCCGGAGGCTTAAAATGGGTTGGAAAGATAAAATTCCAGGTTTGGGTGGAAAAAAAAGCATTCCTAAAAGCCTACCCGGAAAACGTGTAAGTTATTCTGATGATGCGGAACATGAAATTGAAGAAAAACTCGAATATGACCGCGCTCACCGGGTAGGGTTTGGCCGGTTCGTCCGGCACCCCCTGAAGGTGCTCACTGAACAGCCGATCAATATTCTCATCGTGTGTGTACCGGTATCTCTGGCGTTCTTCCTCATCAGTACTGTGACCATGATCCGGCAGTATGGCCTGTCCGTGATGTTCACGACAACGATTATAGACGATATCGCGGTCATTTCAATCCTGATTGCCATCGGTCCTCTTGCAATTCTCCAGACAAGGGAATCAAAACGAATTAATAACCTCGAAGAAGCGCTCCCCAATTTCTTCCGTGATCTTGCGGGTATGAACGACAGTGGCATGACGCTCCCCAATGCCGTCCACCTTGTATCTGCCGGTGAATACAGTACCTTAACGCCATTTATTCGTAAAATGGATAGCGAAATGTCGTGGAATGTGCCATTTGTCCAGGCAATGTACCGTTTCGGGCAGCGGCTGCGTACCCCGCTTGCAGACCGGAGTGTCGACCTGATTGCGAAGGCAAGCAGGGCTGGCGGTGATGCCAGCGAAGTGCTCCGTGCTGCGGCGAATGATACCTATGAATTTGTGAGTCTCAAAACAGAGCGGAACAATAACATGATGATCTATGTCGTTATTGTGTTGGTATCGTTCCTGGTGTTCCTGTTTGTTATTTTTATACTGGTCACGACATTTCTTACCACGATGGCAACTGCAGCCCAGGCAGGGGGACAATCCGGTCCACAGTTCATAAAAAACCTTAATCTTTTCTTTTACAAGCGGTTGTTTGCCCATGCTGCCATGATCCAGGGTGTCTTTTCAGGACTCGTTGCCGGGCAGATGGGTGAAGGCAGTGCAATTGCGGGCCTTAAGTATTCTGCAATCATGTTGCTGATTGCATGGATTTCGTTCCGGTTCTTTGTGTAACGGTTGAACCTTTCCCGTCATATTGTATACTGGGGAACTGCCATATCAGGTATTTTTAATTTCCTCTGGATACAATCAGGCCAAAAATATCTTTATAACTGTGGGACGGGCGTGAGTTGAATCATCTGATTTTTTTATTGGGGGGAGGTGTTTTTAAAAAAATATGGGGGAAATGGCCCGGGATGTGAAAGAATGCCTGACGATAGTGGTGTCCCCCACCGTCAGAGGATCCCCATATCGGAGAGTCTTTTGGGGAGATATTCCTTTGTGACGAAATCAAGCCCTCGGGCTGCAAATGCCTGCTGTTCTGATTTCATTCCCATCTTTAGCTGTAAATTGATCTGCTCTTTCCAGTAGTCCGTTGCAAAACGCGGGTCCGAAAGTTCACTGTGGAGCGCGGCAATATCACGTTCATTGAGGTGGTCTGAAGGGAGGTTGTAGTCCCGAATATCGCTTGGCTGAACGCCGATAAACCTGGCCTGCGGGGTGGCAAGGATTTCTGACATGTGGGCACTTTTGATTGCCCCATATGCAACACTGGCGTAAATCCGGTACGACCAGGGGTCGCCATCGGTGAACACGACCACCGGGAGCTTGAACTGGTCATTGATTCTGTTCAGGACACGACGGGTTGAACGGGCCGGTTGACCCTTCAGGTGAACAAGAATTGCCTTGTATTCCTCATCAAACCCGTTCTCGATCAACCGTGCATACATACCGCCGGTCTCGATCGCGATGACAAATCTGGCATCGTGACTGAGAAAATCGATGGTATCGACATTGGTCGGTATCTGGTAACCCGCTTCTCCGACGTCATCCCTGCAATGGATCGTACGCTCTCCTCTTCGTGTCACTTCTTTTAATTCAATCGCGCCGAAAATTGTTGCCCCGTCTTCTTCAGGCCGTAAATGGAACGCCTCCCGTTGCATATCGGTCAGGATCTCAAGGTCTTCAATTAAGAAATTGCTCTCATCCTGCGCACCGAATTTTGCTTT
This sequence comes from Methanomicrobiales archaeon, assembly GCA_026394715.1. GTDB lineage: Archaea > Halobacteriota > Methanomicrobia > Methanomicrobiales > Methanospirillaceae > CAIKOD01. The sequence continues at coordinate 5,550 of JAPKXR010000229.1, forward strand.
TTTCCAGCCCTCCGAGATGTAATACAACTCTCTTAACGTTGACGAACGGTTTTCGCCTATCTGTTTTTTCAAAAACCAGATTACCCACGCCATCTTCAGGATATGCATCGCACTTTTTGCCGAACCTGCAGAGCGGGTACTTTCCTTTTCGCCATATTTCCAGACTTCACTCTCGTCATCGAATTCAATATTATGTTTTGTCCGGGTGGGCAGGTTGATAGAGGGGATTACTCCGCTCTTCATCTGGTCATACCATTTTTGTGCAATTGTCTGCAGGCTTTCGATGGCCCGTTTATTGAGGTCTGATTTAGACATTCAGGTCCACCACCACGCATTTTCCCTCGTCGATTCCCCTGATGTCAAGGTTACCGCCACCCCTGCCTTTCCAGGTAACCTTCCAACTGGCGCCAGGTGCCAGGGGTACCTGCCAGACCTTGGTAAACTCGGTATCGAGTGAGGTTACAAAATCCGCCTTTGGCTCGGCATCATGTGCACTGTCAGGTGAGGTCTCGTACACTGATACCGTGCCGTTGAAATCAGTATAGTTGTTCAATTCAATTGTGACGGTGTCACCAGATAACCGTTTCTTTACAACCATCTTTCTCATGATACGCCCTTCGATCGGGCTGATATCCGGGATGGGGAGTTCGACGATCTCGGCAACTTTCTCGGCGATCTCGGGGATTATTGCACACACCGCCCGGGCCCGGTCTTCTGCAAGCCGGTTCCGGTCCCTCCTTGAAAGAAATTGTTTTAAATCGCGTCCCAGGTCCTGAAGGGCAAGGGTGACTTCCTTTTCGATTTCTGGGATCGATGCAACCGCATCTTTGCTTTCACTTGTGAATGGTACGTTTGTCGAGGCAACATGGACGAGAATGAGTAATGGCCCGACCGGAAGGCCCTGTTGGGAAACAGAGTAACTTTTCCAGTTTATTTCCGTGATGCAGCCGGTGATTGCGCAGGCCCCCTGCTGGTACATCAGAGGCACCCGGTTTGCAAACCTGAGGATCTGTGCGTTTCCTTCAGGTGGAAGTTTTCCACCATACCCAAGTGCTGCCTCGACCATGAAGGGATGACCTGAAAATACAGAGCTTGGCCGTGTCCTGGCCCTGACAAAGTCCATTGGGAACTCTTTACGGAGGCCCCTGATGATAAGATCCTCACCAATCGGTGAGAGGCAGAGCGATGCAGGCGGGGCGGGGACATTAACCTGTTGCATGGCGGCAATCAACTGCCGTTGTTCATCTGGAGTCAGTTTTTTTGCAGATTTCTCCGGGGATATCCCTGCAATCTGGCACATTTCTAGCGCGGTTTTCTTCCCGACGCGGGAAAAACCAGATACCAGGAACAGTTCGACCTGGCCATCACTTGACGCAAGCATCCGTTGAAGCTGTCCAATCTCGATACCGTGTGGGTGCGGCTGGATTGCCTTCGGGCAGACAATGATTTCCGAGCTCACCCGCTCGAATGTTTCCGTTTCATCGTCCAGGTCTACACGGAGCCGTGCGTGAGGGTTCACGACGGCCGTGTAGCGCAGGTATTCGAGGAGCCTTTTTTTAGCGGCAAGGCTGCTTTTAAATTCAATCTGGACACGGGTCCCGTGAGCTCTGTCCCATTCGATCTCCTGCGTGCTGATAATATCCGGCTCGTTGGTCTCTATTTTTATCTGGAGCATCACCTGGCAGGCGGGTGTCGCAGCACTTGTTCGTGAAATCACAAGGGTCGGAGTCCCGGTCGTAAGCTGTGCATAGAGCACGGCAGCGCTGATACCAATACCCTGCTGGCCCCTGCTTTGTTTAATCTGGTGGAAGCGTGAGCCGTAGAGAAGTTTCCCAAAGACATAAGGGATTTGTGCGGGGACAATACCGGGGCCATTGTCCTCGACAATAATCCGGAATACATCTCCGGATATCCGTTTTATACCTACATAGATATCGGGAAGGACTTCAGCTTCTTCACAGGCATCAAGGGCATTATCAACTGCTTCCTTGACGGTTGTGATTATTCCCCTCGTAGGGGAGTCAAACCCGAGCAGGTGCTTATTTTTCTCGAAGAATTCTGCGACACTGATACTCCTCTGGGCCTTGGCAAGCTCATCCGCGAGGACCACTCGTTACCACCTCACGTACTGCAGAGGGGAGGTCTAGTTCATGCTGTTCACCACTGATCAGGTCTTTTAATGTGACCGTCCCCGACTCCTGCTCGCGCTTTCCGATAATTGCGACGAATTGTGCAGACTTCGACGCATGGGTGATCTGTGCACCGATGTTACGCCCCATGATATCAGTTTCAGTCCGGAGCCCTGCTTCCCGGAACGCTCTGGCAACCCGGAGCGCGTGAGTCCTTCCCTCCTGGGTGTAGACGATACCGACGACACGTTCTGCTTCTCCTGCCGTATCACCAAGTGAGACCATTACGCGGTCGAACCCTATTGCAAATCCCGATGATGGTACATCGTCACCGCCAAAAAGATGGGCGAGGCGGTAGGCACCGCCTCCAAGGATCTGGTTTTCTGCACCGAGGTTATCCGCAAAAGCCTCGAATACGATGCCCGTGTAATAGTCCAGTCCCCGGGCTATGCCCGGGTCAAGCGAATACGGTACCTCCATTTCGTCAAGCAGGCCAAGAGTCTCTTCAGTCCTTTTATAATCGGGAAGTTCCCCGGTAACTTCCGTCACTTCGTCAAGTGACCGGCATTCGAGTAGTGCCGTGAGGGAAGTATAGAGGTCTGACCTGCCCGTAACTGCAAGATGACCCTTCAGGCCGGCATCGTCTTTTTTATCAAGATATCGCATCACAATACGCTGTTCCTTCGGATCCATGTCTGAAAGCAGTGCTTTCATGAAATCCAGGTGACCGATATGCAGGGTGAATGACACCCCTGAAGATTCAAGGAGGTCACGGGCAAGCATGATCACCTCCGCATCTGCAACCGGCGTATCTGCACCAATGAGCTCAACGCCGAACTGCCAGAACTGGCGATAACGTCCTTTCTGCGGACGTTCATACCGGAAACAATCCCCAAAATAGCACCACCGTAATGGCTTTGGGATAACCCGTGCTTCGTTAAGGTACATTCTCTGGACCGCCGCAGTGATTTCCGGCCGGAGTGCCATCATGCGCCCCCCCTTATCTTCGAATACATACATTTCTTCGATTATACCCTGGCCAGAGCGCGCGGTGAACAATTCCAGTTCTTCAAATTCCGGGGTGCAGACTTCACGATAACCCCAGCAACGGGCAACGTCGCGCATACGCTTTTCTACTGCTCTTCGTCGCTCCATCTCATCAGGGAGGAAGTCCCTGGTCCCCCTCGGCTTCTGTATCATTTCTCACTCACCATTCCAGTCTGCTATCTTATTTTCTTCCATATCGTACCGAGCCAAAGAAACGTTCTGCGGTACTTTCGTCCTTCCATACTTTTTCCCGTGTGCCCCTGTCCCGAAGGAAAAGCGCAGCCATCACGACGCCGATACCCAGTACCTCTGCGGAAGCACCGAGCAGCGCGATAAGAAACCCGAGAGTGGCGAGTGCACCATATAGTACACCATAACGCGCTGCTTTCCTGTATCCCGGCAGGCCCGTGCGATAATATATCCGGGCATCACGCAACCACAGGAATATTACGGCGACTGCCCCGAATAATGCGATATATAAAAGATAGCTCATATGATGAACGTATAATTATACGCCAGACCATATCTTTATTATCAAATCATGCAACCGAATCACATGCTCAGGGATGCCCTGAAAAGGCTGAATGGCGGGCAGATATCACTAGAGGAGGCAGTCAAGGAGATTGAAGGCTTGCGGATCGATGCAGTCGGTGATTTTGCGCGCCTGGACCTGGGGAGGCAGCTCCGGTGTGGGATTCCGGAGGTTGTACTGGCAGAAGGAAAAGAGCCAGGCCAACTGGCAGATATCGCGGTCCACCACGCAGAGGCGGCAGGCAGGTGCCTGATATCCCGGATCAGTCCCGGGCAGCAGGAAGTCGTCAGGGAAAAAAGTGAACGGAAGGGGTTGCATTTCACGTATCACGAGACCGCAAAAATGGTCGTCTTGTCTGCGCCTGATGCTCCTCTGCCTGCAGTCACGGGTGGGATTGTAGGAATTATTACTGCCGGGACGTCAGATATCGGCGTAGCTGAAGAGGCAAAGGTAATCGCCGAGGAGATGGGCTGCAGGGTCTGTACCGCCTATGATGTCGGTGCGGCAGGCATTCACCGTCTTTTCCCTGCATTAAAAGCCCTCCTTGATGCCCACGTATTCATTGTCGCCGCCGGGCGCGAGGGTACCCTCCCTGCAGTTGTTGCAGGGCTGGTTGACCGCCCTGTTATCGGGGTTCCGGTAAGCAGCGGTTATGGATATATGGGCCAGGGAAGGGCGGCTCTTGCCAGTATGCTCCAGTCCTGTTCGGTCATCGTGGTTGTTAATATTGATTCCGGGTTTACTGCCGGTGCCTTTGCCGCCAGGATCGCAAATATGGTGGTATCAAAATGAGCAGGGCATTCTATATCGGGAGGTTTCAGCCGTATCATAATGGTCATCAGAAGGTCCTCCGCCAGATTGCCAAAAGTGTTGATGAGATTGTAATTGGGGTCGGGAGTGCCCAGATGAGCCATGAAATCGAGAACCCGTTTACCGGGGGCGAGCGGGTACTGATGATTACGACTGCCCTTGATGGACTTGGGTGCCCGTTCTATGTGATCCCGATAGAGGACATCAGGAGAAATGCCCTGTGGGTCTCGCATGTGAGGTCGCTGGTGCCCCCGTTCGACATTCTTTATTCCAGCAATCCGCTTGTCATCCGGTTATTCCGTGAAGCAGGGATCCCGGTAAACTCACCTGCAATGTACGAGCGGGCTACCCATAGTGGTACAGAAATCCGGAGAAGGATGCTTGCAGGAGAACTGTGGGAAGAGTTGGTGCCCCCGGCAGTAGCAAAAGTAATATGTGAGATCGACGGTGTCGAACGGCTTTGCCAGATTGCATGTGACGACTGACCGGTCCGCGTGCTTTTTACGGCCCCCTACCTGCAAGGTATCAGAAAGAATGTCTTCTTGCAGGTTAAACTGGTGTATTCCATGTTTCGGCAGTTAAAGGAAATGTTCCATAAAGAAGAAGTGCCACCCTTGACCCTGGCATCAGGTGAGATCCCCGACTGGATTACGGGTGAGTATTCAAAGGTTGGGAAAAACGAAAAAGACCATGTCGACGTGTCAAGAAGAAATATCATTGGGAATATTGAAAAATTGAGGGAACTAGTGGAGTTTCTTGGCTCTGCCGAACACGAGGGGGTCGTGCATCCAAAACTGGAAAAGGTGGTGGAAAAATCTCTGCCTCTCTATAAAAAAGCCATAATGGCTGCACTTAACCGGCAGTTCCCTGAAAACCCTGATGATTTTTATATCGCAATTACCGAGTGTCTCAAGGGTTGTCTTAAAAGTTCGGCAGGGCCCGGTCGATATTTAATCGCGGTTTTTCCAGAGGAGATGAAAGCCATAAGGGCTGCCATTGACCAGGTTGGGCGGGAAATTAACTCGCTGAATCCAACAATTGCACAAGCTCGTAGTAAAGGGGAGGGACTGAACAAGATCCGGCAGATCTATGAGTCTTACCTTCATACCTGCGAAGAATTTCGACAGGCAGAGGATCAGTACCCCCAGCTTATCGATCGGTCGCTGGTACTGCAGGGTGAAATTAAGGTCATAAGTGAAGAAATCCGCTATTTAAGCCTGGACCCCCGCATGAAACAGCTTAATGAGTTACATGTGGAAGTAAAAGAGTTGAAAGAGGAGCACGAGCGAGCACGTGGTGAGTTCTCTGCATCAGGCACATTGATTGTTCATGTGCTGAAGCGGGCTGAAAAAGTTGCCCAGAAGGACCGCAATGTCGCCCTTGCGAAAAAGACCCATACACTGGCAGCGCTGCTCTCAAAAAGTGAAATTCCTGCAATTTCCGTTCTTTGTCAGGAATTGAATGATGTACTTCCTGAAATCATCGTGATGGTTACGCGCGGAGATATTTCCCTTAAGAATAAGGAGGAGCACCAGTATTTTTCTAACCCCGCATTGTTGCCCGGGAAAATGCAGAAAATTTTCAGCCGGATCGAAAGCACCGATAATCAACTGGCAGAGACCCGCAGAAAAATAGAGGGGTGCAGTTTCATAAAAGAGAAAGAATCAATGGACCGCCGCTTCAATAAAAAAACGAGTGAACTGGCAGAGGTAGCATTGAGCAAGGCTTCACTTGAAGGGCGTCTCACGATATTAAAAGAGGAAATCCCCCTGTTGCTTCAACAGACCGAAGACCTGATATCAGTATATTCCGGAAAAAAAGTAATAATCAGCAGGAATACTTGATAGTCCCCGGTAATTTACCTGGTGCTTTTTTTATTACCCCCGAACTGGCAGGTTCGTCCTGAAAACCCATCATGTTTTTATTCGTTCTACCCGTAAGTGTAGTCTCGTAGATATTTTTTTAATGTTCCGTAAAGATTTCGATTACTTTTTTCATATTCACATGCTCCTCGAAATGCTGGGCCAGCTGGTCGTATGGGTCCACGGATGAAACCTCACCTAATTGCAGAAAATGTTCTCCTTTCTTTTCATAAAGATACGAAAGGAGTGCATTGATCACAGGGGGGTTGGACAGAAGACCGTGCATGTACGTGCCGATGACGAGGCCATCGGCTGAGACTGCACCCTCGCTATCAAAGGCTTCCAGGTCGTCTCCCCTGTCGGTTCTACCCATATGGATCTCGTACCCGTTTACCTCACCGATTCCTGACAATATCGGGGGTACCTGGTTGGCATGGTGCCTGACCTGCGTTGTATTCTTTTCATAGTTGATGAACCTCGTTACTCCGTTGAGGAATCCTAGTCCCGGGTATATCCCTTCACGGGATTCCACGCCTGAGTCGTGCAGTTCACGTCCCAGCATCTGGTAACCGCCGCAGATTCCGATTATCGGTATCCCTGCATTTCGTGCCAGGGTAAGTTTTCCTGCCGCGCCACTCCGGTACAACTCCATTAAATCATCGATGGTATTCTTTGTCCCCGGTATAATGATACAGTCGTATCCTTCGAGCGGTTCTCCGGGTGTGACATAATTCACTGCGGCATGTTGTTCGAGGAGTTCGAAATCAGTAAAATTTGAGATATGTGGGTGGCGTAATATTGCTATCCTGACCGGATGTTCACCTGCTTTTTTATCCCCCAGTGAAAGTGAGTCCTCACTTGGTAGTGGTATATCACAATATGGTACCACCCCGAGGACAGGTACCCCGGTCAGGTCCTCGATGATGCCGATACCCGGGGAGAAAATCCCGGGGTCACCCCTGAACTTATTGATAATTATCCCCTTCACAAGGTCCCGGACATCAGGTGGTAGAAGTTGCAGGGTACCGTATATGGATGCAAAGACTCCACCCCGTTCAATATCCGCAACAAGTATGATGGGCATCTTCAGGGTTTTTGCAAGTCTGATATTTGCGATATCTCTTGAGTAGAGATTTACTTCGGCAGCTCCTCCTGCACCTTCCACAACAATATGACCATATTTTGCCAGGAGTCGGTCTGCAGATTCAACGGCAATCCCAAGAAGGTAGTCGGTCTCCTGGTAATACGCAGAGATTTCAATATCTTTATAGGGGTGGCCAAGCAGGACAACCTGTGACACGGTCCCGCCTTTTGGTTTTAAGAGGACGGGGTTCATATCTGTAACCGGTTCCAGTTTCGCAGCAATCGCCTGCATCGCCTGGGCAATTCCAATCTCACCGCCATCCTGTGTCACAAATGAGTTAAGGCTCATGTTCTGTGATTTGAATGGTGCTACCCGGTATCCCCGGTTGACCAGGGACCGGCAGAGGGCTGCGACAATTGTACTTTTACCTACGTGTGATGCAGTACCAAGAACCATAACCGACATTGTTTATGTACATTGCCTGCCAGGAATTTTAAATACGATTGAGTTTCTCCACAACCCTTCAAAGCGAGTGGGGACGAAAGCAATTATCCGGTGTGAATTAGATCAATTCCCAAAATGTTGCCTAAAATTACTTTACATGACTGAAAATATCCCTGGTAATAACCCCTTTTGCATGCCAACAAATAAATAACGTAACTTTAAAGGTACAAGTAATGAACGGTGGGATTTGTCCAACCTGTGGACTACCTAAAGAATTATGTATTTGTGAGGAGGTAGCAAAGGAACAGCAGAGGATTAATGTTAAGGTCAATAAGAGGCGGTATGGTAAAGAAGTCACCGTTATTGAGGGACTTGACCCGACGGATATTGATCTTGAAGACCTCTCGAAATATATGAAAGGAAAGCTTGCCTGCGGTGGCACGGTGAAAGGGAATTCAATTGAACTGCAGGGAAATCATCGCGAGCGTGTTAAAGAACTGCTGGCCGATAAGGGATACAGTGTTGACAATATAAATTAATCCCGGGAATTTCAGTTGCATGAAAAACTGGGGTTCTAGCGTTTGGACTAAGTTGTAGTCCTGAAGTCTTTCTTTTTTTTACTTTATTGAATGCAAACGGGGTTACCTTTTTAAATTACTTTATCGGGTTAGTGACGCTCCTTTGGGTAACGGGATAAGAAACTGTTACCTGTACGAACCGTTTTTTAACTATATCTGAATGGAAAATTCTTGCCAGGTCATGTTAATTTAGCGAAATGTGCGGTACGAGGTGAAATTTTCTGTCAGCCCGAAAAAAAAGAATCAAGATTTTTTACGGTTTTTATTGTCTTTTCCAGGTTTAATCATCGAGTGAAGGTCAAGCAGGTAATTTCCCTCTGTCCCGATTCCTACGACACGTTCATCAGAGTTTGCGAGTTTTTCAATATTCAGTTCATAGGTGCCGGGTGCGATAATCCTGATACTTTCGACCCTTTCATGGCACTCTTTTTTCTTACCAGGTTCAGTGTTTACCATCAGTACCTGGCCCGGGGCTTCTTTTGCGAGGGCATCAGCGGATTGCTCCCGCATTATGTCTTTATTCCTGTCATTTTCCCCAACGTAGAGGAATTTTCTGCCGCCGCAACTTTCACACCCGCGCAGGATAACGGGTGATGCGTCCTTGTAGTCCCTCCCGCACTGGACACACTTGTGGGGCATGTACCATTCACCGTGTTGATATCCAGGCGCTAATCTGGTCTTTATCTTTTTTGATCATTTTCAACTGGTTTGCAGGCCCGATTACGGTGAGTCTACTCGAGGCTGATTGCTTGCCAATAAGCCGTGACAGGAAAGAATTCCCTTCGTGTGATGGGTATGTTTCCATCTCAATGCCGTTAAAATCATCCGGGAGGATCTCTTTCATGGTCATCTCAATGAGCTTGCTCTGCTCATCAGGTTCAAGCCCTTTTTCCAGAATTACGATTGTTCCCTGCCTGACTTTGTCCAGTATCAGGTGAATCTTCTCCATCGACGTCATATTTTCAAGACTTTCCTGCGAGATTAGGTCGATCTGAACTCCCTGTAACATCGTTTAATCACCTGAAGGAATGCACCATCTGTTCATAGAGTTCTTCAATATTTTTCCCCTCAAGGCAGGAAATCGGCACAACCGGGTGCTGGGGGAACGCGCTCCTTATTTTTTGCGGGGCCGCATCCGGAAGATCGATTTTACTGGCGGCAATGATGACGGGAAGTTTCCTGCTCTCGATGATCCCAATCATCATGATGTTGACCTGCTGGAATGGGTCTGAAGTACTGTCCAGCATGTAGATCACCCCGTCAATATCCTCCCGAAGCCAGTGCATCGCTTCTGCAACACCCTCAGTTGCTTCCCTGGAGCGTGTGATCGCCTCCTCTTTGTCAAGGCCATACTCCAGAAATTCCTTGTAATCAATTTTTGTGGTCACCCCGGGTGTATCAACGATATCTATTGTAATTGAATGCCCGTTTGAACCCGAAATACAGATGTCCTGTCTCCTGAGTGCCCGCCTGGTCTCGTGGGGAATTTCACTGACTGTTCCAATTGTATCCCCTGCCCAGTCGCGGGCTATCCGGTTTGCAAGGGTCGTCTTGCCTGCATTTGGGGGGCCATAAATTCCAACTTTTGCGCGTTTTCTCTTGAAAAACGCGGAAAAAAACCGTGAAAAACTATTTTTAGTCTGGACAAAAATATCCATTAAACACCTCGCTCTGATGCTGCCAGTTGTTTCATTTGCAATTAATCCTTATGAAGAGATCAGTGGCGCTGCATATTATCGTTATGCAATCAGGACCCTGTTTATTTTTTTAATGGATTATAAAACCCGGGAATTCTCTTCCGGGAAGTATATATACACCAATTTCTTTATATTGGTGTCTTACCGTAATGGTAAACTGTAGCATTATATGGAGGTGAACTCTTGAATAATGAAAAAGACCAGATCCATTTTGAGACCCGTATCCCGTTAAACGAGATCATGCAGAGCAATCCTACAACAATCGGGTACGAAGCGACTGTGGCGGAAGCTGCAGCCTCAATGTGCAGGGACGAAGTGGGCAGTTGCATTGTTCTCAAAAATAACCTGCCGATTGGCATTGTCACCGAGGAGGATATTAACTGCAAGGTCGTGGCGAAGGACAAGAGACCCGGTTCCGTGAAGGTTGGCGAGATCATGAGCACTCCTCTGATCACGGTGTCGGCAGGAAAGACTGTCGGGGATGCGGCCCATATGATGATTAAGCACCGGGTAAGGAGGTTACCAGTTGTAGATGATGATAAAGCGGTAATTGGAATTGTAACGGTGCGGGATCTTCTCACGGTATCTACCGAAATTAATGAGCTGATGGCAGATCTGATTGAGGTTAACCGGATAGAAGAAATTGAAATGGGTATGTGTAACCGTTGCGGTCAGATGTCAGATGACCTAAAGAGGATCGACAACGTCATGCTCTGTTCATCCTGCAGGGAGGAGGAATACCTTTAATGAAAATGGTTGCAGACTTCATGGTTGAGGTGCCGCTCCTCAAACTGGATGATACGGTGACTAAGGCCCGCCAGATCCTCAGGGATGATTCCTTTCGTGAGATATACATCCATGATGGGAAAAAAAAACTCCAAGGATATATAGATATTACTGACGTGCTGCAAATCAGGTCAACGAAATCAAATGTGACTGTTGAGGGTTTTATGAAAGAACCCGCGGCCGTTTTGGAAAATACGACAATCGAACAGGCAGTGCGGATAATCCGCGAATTTCGGACTGACAGTGCTGCAGTGATTGATGAGAGACGGTATATTATCGGGGGAGTGATTATTTCTGACCTGTTCCCGATCATCATTACCCGGCATGAACTCAAGGGGTCAGCGGGAGATTATTTGACAAAGAAAGTAATTACCTGTGCGCCTGATGACCCGGTCCAGAAAGTCTATAACCTCATCATAGAGAGTGGGTTTTCCGCATTTCCTGTGATTAAAAAGGACAAGGTCCTTGGAATAATTTCAAGAAGGGATCTTCTCAAGGCAGGGAGAGTCCGTAGTGTGCTCGAAAATCATGCATCAACACCGATCGAGACCATTATGACCAAAACGGTCATTTCTGTCTCACCCGAAGAGCCTATTCAGTCAGCGGCTGCGCTCATGGTACGGTACGATATCAGCCGCGTCCCGGTCCTTGAATCGACCCGCCTTGTGGGAATACTGGACAGGCATGACGTCATGAAGGCGCTGGTGCTGGTATAACGTCACCGTGAATATCTGATTATCTTGAACATAAGGGAATTTGCCGTCAATAAAAGGACAAGGGTAGTGTAACTATGCACAATGATCGTTCGATAAAACCAGTCGGTAAATCTGTCAGAATGCCCGGAAATCTTGACCGGGGGCCGGTAGAGTTTAAGTCCCACATTGCCTCTCACGAAGGGGAAATAATGGCGATCGCAACCAGGGATGTAGTATCGGTCCAGCCAAGTATGAGCATCATCGCTGCAGTTGAAACAATGACCCGTTGTGGTTTCCGACGGCTACCTGTCATTGATGCGGGGAGTCGGAAACTCCGTGGAATTGTTACATCAGGGGATATTATTAACTTTCTTGGAGGTGGGGATAAATACAACCTGGTCAAGGTCAAGCATGAGGGGAATCTCCTTGCCGCTATTAACGAGAGTATCCGTACTATTATGACCCCGAAGATGACGACGCTTCCCGAGTCGTCAACTATTGCTCACGCTGTCGAGATAATCATCAGCAGGATGGTTGGTGGAATACCGATCGTCGGTCACGATGATACGATGGAAGGGATCGTAACAGAACGTGATGTAATGAAGACACTCGCTCATGAGATTACAGACCTCTGTGTGGAGGATATTATGAGCACATCATTACGGGTTACTTCGCCTGATGCCCTGATTGGGGCAGTGACCAGAGATATGACCCGGCACCGGTACAGGAGACTTCCGGTTGTAACGGATGATGTCTTATACGGTATAATTACCACAACCGATATCGTACGGTATATTGGGGACCGGAAGGTCTTTTCCAGTATGGAGACCGGTGATGTGGAAGAAGTGATGTCATTATCGGTGAGGGATCTCATTTCGGGTAATCTCTTCACCACGGTGCCGGAACGGAACGTGAATGATGCGGCCCGTGAAATGTTTGAGCGGAACGTCGGGGCACTGCCGGTAATAGAAGACGCAAAATTGATCGGTCTCGTAACAGAATTTGACCTTGTAAAAGCATTTGCACGGGGGACCAGGAGATGATTGCATCGGATATTATGACAAGTCCGGTATATGTGGTTGGCCCGTCCGAGAACATTGCACATGCAAGAAACCTGATGTTAAAACACAAAATATCCCGCCTGCCGGTTGTGCAGGAATCGGGTCTGATTGGTATTATTACCAAGAAGGACATTGGATACAGGCTGCGTCACACCGAACCCGTCTGGAGGAGGAGACCCATTGACCTGGTACCGGTGGAACTGCTGATGACACCAAGCCCCTGTTCGGTGAAGTCCGGTGAGCCGGTGAAGGCAATTGCCCATCTGATGGTAACTAATGATTTTAGTGGTATTCCAGTCATTGAAGGCCATAAAATTGTGGGAATTGTTACAAAATCGGACCTTTTCAGGTCGGCATACCTTGGAAGCCTGCCGCTTGAGGTGGGTGATCTGATGGAAGATGCAATTACCGTCAGCCGGTACCATTCACTTGACCATATTGTGAACCTGATGATTGAACGGGATGACAAACTCGTGGTCGTCAATAATGATGGCACGCTCGCAGGGATCATTACTGAAAGTAACCTGGCATTCTACAAGTGTACAGATGATAAGAGCGGCGATATGCCTGAAAAGGGTATTACAAGGCTTAGAAAGGAGGAGTCAGCAGGGAGAAAATATTACCGGGATGTCATTTCTGTATCGGCGGTGGCTGAAGATGTGATGACCGGGCCCGTGGTAACCATTAGCCCGGAAGACCGGGTCAGCGAGGCGGTCCTTGTCATGCGTGAGAAGCATGTAAGCAGTCTCGTTGTGGTCGAAGCAGACGAAATCAAAGGAATCCTTAAAAGAGATGATATCATAAAGGAAGTGGCAAAATGAGCGACGAATTACTTATCCGGGACATTATGTCAAAGCCTCTGACGATTGCGAAATCAGCAGCCATCACAGAAGCCCTTGACAAAATGCTCACTGAAGCGGTTGACCCACTCATCGTGGTGAATAACGGTTCAGTGGTAGGGACCATTTCAAGAAGGACAATCGCGGAGACCCTCGGCAGCAAGAAGAACTCCGGACTTTCTCCCTCTTCAATCCACGTATCAAATTCGATGGAAGAAGATTTTACGACCGTGTATCCTGACCAGGACCTCGAAATACTGGTGCCGCTTCTCCAGCATTACAAGCTTGTTGTGGTCTATGACGAAGATCACCGGCTGGTTGGCCAGGTCAGTGCCCAGGACCTGCTGAAAGCATACAGACCCGAAGGCAGTGTGAAGGAAATGATGGAACCTGCCTGTACTATCGATGCGGAGGAGCGCGTTGTCCACATGCGGCGCAGGATGCTCGATGACAACATCCACCGGTTCGTGGTGACTGAAAATAACAATATCCTCGGCATTGTAACTGAAACTGATGTAGCTACAGCGATGAGGAACTTTCGGAAGATGGTCGAGGATCGTCACCAGGACCACCGTATCCGGAACCTCCTCGTGAAGGACATTATGACGTCACCGGTGATCACCGTACCAGGGGACAAAAAGATCACGGGAGTTATTGATATGATGGTACAAAAGAATATCAGTGCAATTCCCGTGGTTGATAATAATAACCTGACCGGCATGGTAACAAGGGATTCATTGATCAGAGCATTATAGCCGGATCAGCCGGCTTCTCTATTTTTCTTTTTATTTGTGCTGAATTTAATTCCCGGGAGATTGTTTCCGCTGGAAAATGGGTTTTTTAATTGTAAATTTTTGCCATTTGCCAAACCAGGAAACACGAGTTTATTCAAATTAGAAAATCCACGTTCTATTTTAGAATCCCTGATTTAACAATCATTATATCAAATCCCGCCTATAGATTTTTCAGACAATGGCAATGAAACCGACAAGCCCCGTTAATCCTGTTGCGGATATCACCCTTCTACTCGAAGGGATGAGTAATACTGGGTTTCAGGGCAGGAAACTTGGCGAGTCCGTGGGTGTGTGGTCTGATATGATTAAGGACCCGGATTGTACAATTCTGCTGGGGTTATCCGGCGCCATGATCCCCGGTGGTATGCAGAAGTGCCTGATTGAACTTGTCGAACGACACTATGTGGATGTAATTGTATCGACCGGTGCCAATATTTTCCACGATGCCTGTGAGCATCTCGGTGTGCGGCATTACAAGGGCCATCATCATGTTGATGATGAACAACTGTTCTCGAAGGGTATTGACAGGATATATGATGTATTTGCATACGAGGAGCAATTCAGGAATGTTGACCGCCAGATTGCAAATTTTGCTGGAGAAATTGCACCGTTTCATGGATCTTCAGCTGAGTTCATACGCATGTATGGGGAATTTTTACTCAGGATGCATCCGGAAGGGTCGTCGCTAATCGGGAGTTCAGTGCAGGGATCGGTCCCGGTGTTTATTCCCGCAATCTCTGATTCTTCAATTGGTATCGGACTCCTTATGGCCAGGAGAGAAGGTGTCCGGGTCGAGATTGATCAGATCGCAGATGTTGACGAGATCGCAAAGATTGTCGAGGGCTCAAAAAAGACAGGGGTTATCTATATTGGTGGTGGCGTTCCGAAAAACTTTATCCAGCAGACCCAGGTAATTGCATCGATTTACGAGAGCCGGCAGGAGGGTCATGCCTATGCCATTCAGTATACTACTGATGCACCCCATTGGGGCGGGTTGTCGGGATGCACGTTCGAAGAGGCGATCAGCTGGGGAAAAGAGTCTGTGCATACCCCGAGGGTACAGTGTTTCTGCGATGCAACGATTGCGCTCCCGCTAGTCACTGCAGCCCTGATTAATAGCGGGGTGGTAAGAGCAAAACAAGCTATGTGAATACTATTAATGCGTGTTGACTGTTCCTGCTGTAAAAGCAATAGAATTTAAATTAAATGACCTTATTTCAAAAAACTGTACTGGTTCACGTTTTTTTTCTATCCTGTTCGATAGTACCAGATACAGAAAGGATTATCAGCCGTTCTGATCTATATAATAAAGCACCATTCATGGAGCAGCAAATATGTGCTGCGAGTGTCGAAAGATGCGAGATTCGCTGTTGAGGTAGCCAAGCCTGGTATGGCGCAGGTTTGCTAAACCTGTGTCCCCCTGGGACTCGAGGGTTCAAATCCCTCCCTCAGCGTTAAGGGCAAATCTCATTTCAGGGGGATTGGATGGCTCAGGAAGAGGACATAAAATATTTTGTACGGATCAGCAACTCTGATCTGGATGGGACGAAGCAGGTCAAGGTTGCCCTTACGGGCATCAAGGGCGTTGGCAGACACACCGCAGGTGTGATAACCCATCTTGCCAGTGTCAACGGACACGACATCATGGGACGTCTCAAGGATGAGGATGTAGACCGCCTAAGAGCTGTGGTAGAGAATTATACAGAGAGAGTCCCGGCGTGGATGGTCAACCGGCCCAAGGATGTGTATACTGGAGAAAGCAGGCACATTTTTGGTACCGATCTATCAACCGCCCTCGATGAGGATATCAACCTGATGAGGAAAATTCGCTGTTACCGCGGGATCAGGCATGAAACTGGTCAGAAGGTTCGTGGACAGCGTACCAAGTCAACCGGACGTACCGGCACCACTGTGGGTGTGAAGAGGAAGAAAGAGTAAGTGGTGAAATAGATGGGTTACCCAGGGAAGAACCACAAACAGTACCAGACGCCAAAACGGCCTTTCGAGAAGACAAGGATCGAAGAAGAGACCCGTCTGGTCATAGAATATGGGCTTCGGAACAAAAGGGAGGTCTGGAAAGCACAGGCCTATCTCCGACGCTACAGGAAAGCAGCACGTGATCTCCTCTCTCTGATGTCCGCAGGTGTTGACGTTCAGACTTTTGAGACCAAAAAAGCTGTACTGATTGATCATATACAGCGTATGGGCCTTCTTGGACCTGATGCGGATATCGATGATGTACTGTCATTGAAAGTGCCTGCACAGCTCGAAAGGCGGCTTCAGACACTTGTGTATAGGCAGGGGCTCGCAAGGTCACCAAAGCAGGCCCGCCAACTTATTACCCACGGGCATGTCGCGATTAACGGCAAGCGGGTATCAATTCCGGGATACCGTGTTAAACGGACAGAAGAGACACAGTTATCCTACTACGGGAAATCCCCGCTGACATTATCAGACCATGCAGAGCGGGCAAGAATCGGCAAGGTCGGTAGATAATCATGGCAGCAGACAAGGAAAAATGGGGGATAGCGCATATATTTGCCTCCTTTAACAATACAATCATCACGGTGACTGATCTCTCGGGAGCCGAGACGGTGACTAAGAGCAGCGGCGGTATGGTCGTTAAGCAGGACAGAAACGAAAGTTCACCCTATGCAGCCATGCAAATGGCTTCAAACGTTGCGCAGGTGGCACGGGAGAAGGGGATCACCGGCGTTCATGTTAAGGTCAGGGCACCGGGCCGTGGAAAACAAAGAAGCCCGGGACCAGGTGCGCAGGCTGCAATTCGTGCATTGGCCAGGGCCGGCATGCGAATCGGGCGTATTGAAGATGTCACCCCGGTACCGCATGATTCGATCCGGGCAAAAGGCGGAAGGCGTGGGCGGAGAGTCTGATGGATATCATATTCAACAGGCTTGACGAAAACTCATGCCGTTTCCAGATAGGGCCGGTCAATACAGCCTTTGCCAATTCATTTCGCAGGGCAATGATCGGAGAGGTCCCGACACTGGCGATAGAAGATGTCCGTATTTATGATAATACCAGTGCGCTCTTTGATGAAATTCTTGCACACCGGATTGGTCTGATCCCGATCACGACCGACCTGTCGGGCTATGTCAAGAGGGAAGAGTGTTCCTGCAATGGAGAAGGTTGTCCGGCATGCAGGGCCATGTTTACGATGAGCGTGGAAGGTCCTGGGATGGTATATTCCAGGGATCTTATCCCTGAAGACCCGGCAACGATACCAGCCTATGACAATATCCCTATTGTCAAGTTGACAAAAGATCAGAAGGTTGTGGTAGAGGCTCACGCAATACTCTCCACAGGAAAAATGCATGCGAAATGGCAGCCGACAACTGCATGCGGGTATAAGAATTATCCACTGATTACAATTGGCGAGGCATGCGATGGCTGTGGCCAGTGCGTTGAAGAATGCCCAAGGGTGGTACTTGAGGTGCATGGTGCCCGCGTGAAGGTAGTCCCTGGTCGTATTGAGGAGTGCTCTCTCTGTGGGTTATGCGAAAAAGCGTGTCTTGGAAGTGGGATCGGGGAAGAACCTGCAATCAAGGTCTCATTTGAGAAAAAGCGATATATATTCGTTGTAGAAGGCGACGGCTCCCTGCCTGTGAAGCAGATCATCGTGCATGGTCTCCAGTTTATAAAAGACCAGTCCGAGGAGCTGAAAGAGAGAATCGGTGAAATATCGGGAGGTACAGGAGATGAAAAGCAGGAGTAAGACCAATCCGCGCCTGGTAAACCTCATCTCACTGCTGAAGGACACTTCGCGTGAGAACGGGGTAAATATCTGGCGGGATATTGCTACAAGGATTGAAGCATCCAGTAGTAAGTATGCTGAAGTGAACCTGAGCAAGATTAATCGTTATGCCAGCAATGGCGAGACGATTCTTGTTCCGGGGAAGGTCCTGGGCAGTGGTATCATAGAAGCATCGGTAAAAGTTGCGGCATTGAATTTTTCAGGGTCTGCAGCTGAAAAAATTATCGGCGCTAAAGGGCAGTGTATGAGTATTGAGCAATTGCTGAAAGACAACCCGAAGGGTAGTCAGGTAAGGATTCTGAGGTGAAGTTGCATGGTTACAATTATTAATGGTGACGGACTTCTCCTCGGACGGCTTGCAAGTCTCGTTGCCCAGCGGGCGTTAAGTGGCGAGACCATTGCAATTGTCAATGTTGAGAACGTAATCATATCGGGCAGCAGGGCAAGAGTCCTTGACAACTACGACCATAAGCGGTCCCGTGGTTCGACTGAAGGGGGCCCGTTTTTTCCACGGAGACCTGACCATATTATGAAACGTACTATCCGGGGGATGCTTCCGTATAAAAAGGAACGCGGCATTGACGCATTCAAGCGGATTAAGACATATGTTGGTGTCCCATTTGAATTCCAGGGGAAAGAAACAGAGACTCTGGAGGAAGCCCATATGGACCGTCTGAACAAAGCTCAGTATATCACGCTCGGTGCAGTGAGTACATTCCTTGGAGCTAAATACTGAGGGGTGGAGATATGGTAAAGATTATCAATACAAGTGGCAAAAGAAAAACAGCAATCGCCCGGGCGACAATGAAAGCAGGTAAAGGCAGGATCCGGATCAACTCGGTACCACTCGAGATCTATGGTACAGAGCTCGTAAGGATGAAAATCTCTGAGCCTATCCTCCTCATGCCGAATGCGGTTCTGGGTGTTGATGTGGCAATTGATGTGCAGGGCGGGGGGGTCATGGGCCAGGCTGAAGCAGTAAGGACTGCTCTTGCCCGTGGTATCCTGAAGTGGTCAAATGACCCTCAGATCAAGGAAGTGTACCTTG
Source organism: Methanomicrobiales archaeon (assembly GCA_026394715.1). Lineage (GTDB taxonomy): Archaea > Halobacteriota > Methanomicrobia > Methanomicrobiales > Methanospirillaceae > CAIKOD01. The sequence goes on from JAPKXR010000229.1 coordinate 24,731, forward strand.
CGTATGACCGTACCCTGCTTGTCAACGACTCCAGGCAGAAAGAAGCTAAAAAACCGCATGGGCGCGGTGCACGTAAGAAATTCCAGAAATCTTATCGTTAAGGAACAAAACTGGATTGAGTCAGTATGATACCTGTACGATGTTTCACTTGCGGAAAGGTTATTTCACCCGCGTATGAAGAATTTAAACACCGCCGTGATGCGGGCGAGGATCCCAAAAAGATCCTCGACGATCTCGGCATGGACCGCTACTGCTGTCGGCGCATGCTGCTGACGCACAAGGAGATTATTGACGATATCAACCCGTACCAGTGAGGGGTCGTGGGGTAGCCTGGAATCCTATGGCGTTCGGGATGCCGTAACCTGAGTTCGAATCTCAGCGACCCCATTTATTGTTAATGCGAAAAAATTGAGAGGACTGATAATGCAATCGTATACCCGATATGAAAGAGCCCGGATAATCGGAGCCAGGGCCCTGCAAATATCGATGGGTGCCCCGCTCCTGATTACGACCGAGAAGTGTGACCCGCTCGAGATTGCAATCGAGGAATTTCAGCAGAACATCATTCCCATCACGGTGAAGAGGAAGTAGGCATGACGATCATACATGAGATCCAGTTAAGGACTATACTGGACAGCCGTGGCAATGCTACTGTGGAAGCAGATATTTACACAGAAGATGGATTTGGGCGTGCTTCGGCTCCCAGCGGAGCCAGTACCGGGAAATTTGAAGCAAAAGTTAAGTCCCCGGAAGAAGCGGTGGTGTTTGCGCGGGAGAACCTGCTACCCAAATTCATCGGTGCGGATTCGCGCGAGCAGATCTATATTGATGGGCTGCTCAGGGAAATTGATGGCACGTCTGATTTCAGTATAATCGGAGCAAATATAGCTGTCGCGCTATCGCTTGCGAACGCGAAGGCTGCGGCATCATCGCTTGGTCTTGAGTTGTACAGTTATCTTGGTGGTGCATTCGTCATGGATACACCGTTTCCATTGGGAAATGCCATTGGTGGTGGCGTGCACGCTGCGAACGCAACAGAAATCCAGGAGTTTCTGGTTGTACCAACCGGAGCATCAGGCGCAAAAGAGGCGGTATTTGCCAATGCGGCAGTCCACCGGAAGGTTCGGGATCTCTTAAAGGCCCGTGACAAACCATGTGGTAAAGGCGACGAAGGTGCGTGGGCACCTGAGATCACGGACTGCGCGGCATTCGAGATAGTAAAAGAAGCAACCGGGTTCGTCTCTGACGATGTCGGGTTTGGTATCGGTATGGGGATTGATGTCGCGTCAAGCCAGATGTGGCGTGAGAATGACAGTAAATACCATTACCGCGATACAACCCGGTCATCGGAAGAACAAATCGCATATATTTGTGAACTTGTCGACCTGTATGGGCTGATTTATGTGGAAGACCCTCTTCATGAGGATGATTTCGCAGGGTTTGCCGAACTGACCGACCAGGTTGGCGACAGGTGCCTGATCTGCGGTGATGACCTGTTTGTCACAAACCCGGGTCGTATTATCGATGGTATTAGCAATGGTTCCGCAAATTGTGTCCTGATAAAACCGAATCAGATCGGTACCCTGACAGAGACGTTTGAGGCCATAAGGCTCGCGCACACAAACGGGATGGACACCGTGATGAGCCACCGTTCAGGAGAGACAACAGATACTGCAATTTCGCACCTTGCCACGGCATTTAACTGTATTTTCCTTAAGACTGGGATAGTTGGTGGCGAAAGGATTGCGAAACTGAATGAACTTATTCGAATTGAGGAGATGCTAGAATGACAGAAACAGAGATGGAAATTGAATTGAAAGAGCCTCTCGTCCCCGTCGAAGAATACCTCGCAGCAGGGATTCACATCGGGACGCAGCAGAAAAGTAAGGACATGAAGAAATTTATTTACCGGGTCAGGGGAGACGGTCTCTATATCCTTGATATCAGGGAGACCGATGGGCGGATCAAGACTGCAGCCAAGTTCCTGAACCAGTTCGATGCCCCGAACATCCTCGTCGTCACTTCCCGCCAGTACGGGCAGTACCCTGCAAAGAAATTCGCCGAGACAATTGGTGGGATGGCCGTGACAGGACGGTTCATACCTGGCATGCTGACAAATCAGAACCTCCACAACTATATCGAACCGGAAGTGGTCGTCGTCACGGACCCGATTGGTGATGCACAGGTAGTAAAAGAAGCCGTTCAGAGCGGGATACCGATCCTAGCCCTCTGTGATACCAACAATATGACAAGTTTTGTAGACCTTGTTATACCGACCAACAATAAGGGTCGAAAAGCACTTGGTATGATTTATTATCTCCTCACACGGGAGATGCTCCGGCTTCGCGGAATTACTACGTCACTCACCCCTGAAGATTTTGAGACCGAGTTCTAGAGATATCATCAGTATGAGAGGTTAGTCCGATGAAGTTGCGTCCATGCGCTGTATCAGGCATGTTCTACCCAGGTGATCCGGACCACCTTGAACAACAATTGGCAAAATTTTTTTCCGATGCCGGCAATCCCCGCAAATCGATGGGGGTCGTGGCGCCTCACGCCGGGTATGTTTATTCAGGAAGGGTAACTGCTCTTTCCTATGCGTCGATAAACACCGGATTTTCAGGCACATTTATTTTGATTGGTCCAAGTCATCGCGGTTTTGAGACGTGTATATCGATGGTACCGTGGGAGACGCCGCTTGGTATCGTGGACAATGATAATGAATTAGGTATGGCCCTGAATATTGATCCCGACGAGATCTCACACCAGGATGAGCACTCTCTTGAAGTCCAGGTACCGTTTATTAAGTACAGGTTTCCCCGGGCAAGAATAACCCCAATAATGATGGGAAGACAGGATTACAGGAGTGCGCAGGTATTGTCAGAGCAGATTAACGGTGCCCTCAAGCGCACAGGCAGGGATGTCCGGATTATCGCATCATCCGATTTTTCTCATTATGTGCATGCGGATGTTGCAAGGGACAATGACCTCTATGCCATCGAGGCGTTGAACAAGTTTGATATCCCTGAATTCTACCGGCGGATCGGAGAACGAAATATCACTGCGTGTGGGTATGGTCCGATATCAGCAATGATGCTTACCTGCCACGAATTAGGGAGCCGGAAAGCAGAATTAATTCATTATGCCACGAGTGGGGACGTCACCGGGGATAATTCTGCGGTTGTGGGATATGCGGCCGTTGCGGTGATATAGTGGTCACATGGAGCGCACCTGGAAAGGTTTTTCTTTTCGGTGAGCATGCAGTGGTGTATGGGAAACCTGCGATAGCAATGGCAATAAAGCCCCGTGTCTTCGTTACCGTTCGGAAAAGCCGGGCTCCGCACCCTGCAAAATCCCCTTATATTGATAGTTGTTTTGATGAGATGGGTGTAAAAGGCAGCGTGTACATTAATTCCCAGCTGCCGAGTTCATCGGGCCTCGGATCTTCAGCGGCCGTCACCGTCGCAACCCTTGCCGCGATCAATGATGAATTCGATATGAATCAGTCCCGTGATCAGATTGCCGAAATGGCTTTTAATATTGAAAAGAAAGTCCAGAAAGGGCGGGCCAGCCTTACGGATACTACGGTGTCCACCTATGGGGGATTGGTTTTTATCATGGGTGCGGCGAGACGACGTCTACCACCGGAAAATTTCCAGATGGTTGTCGGGAACACCATGGTTTCCCATAGCACCTCAAAAATGGTCGAGATGGTTGCTGACCTGAAGAAAAAAAATCCGGAAATATGTGATCCGGTCCTTGATGCAATCGGTGGCATAACAATGTCAGCGATGCATCATCTGATTGATCCTGTCCAGCTCGGGAGGTTGATGAACATGAACCACTCACTTCTCGATGTGCTTGGTGTCGGTCACCCTGCCTTGTCGCGGCTGGTGCTGTCTGCCAGGACAGCAGGTGCATACGGGGCTAAGATTACCGGCGCCGGAGGTGGGGGTTGTATGGTTGCTTTATGTCCAAAGCACCTGAAAAGCCGTATCGCTGTTGCGATTGAGGCATGCGAGGCACGTGCCTTTGTTACAAATATCGATAATGAGGGAGTAAGAAAGGAGAAGGATGTCTGAAAGGGTACTCCTGAAACTGGGCGGCAGTGTAATCACCGATAAGGCGGCGGATGGCATTATCCTGTCTGATGAGATTGACAGGATTGCAGAAACAATAGCTGTGCGGAACGGGATTTCCCTTGTATTAGTGCATGGCGCGGGCTCCTGCGGCCACCCGGAAGCGAGTCGTTACCAGGTAAGCTCAGGAGTTTCTGCAGAAAACCGTGAAGGGATCTATATTACTCATATGGCTGTAAGAAGACTGAATGATTCTATTGTTCGCGCGTTACGCAACGCAGGTGTGGAGGCCGTGGGTGTACAGCCCCTTTCAGCCTTCATTGCGGATAAAGGCAGGCTAATCTCATGTGAGTTCCGGCAGCTTGAATGTATGCTGGCGCTTGGTATCGTCCCGGTTCTTCATGGTGATATGGTAATGGATTGTACCTCCGGCGCGTGTGTTATATCGGGTGACCAGCTGGTCCGGGTCCTGGCAACGTCTCTTGGCATGCGGCGTATCGGGCTTGCCACGGATGTACCTGGCGTGTTCAGTGATGGGAGGGTGCTCAATGAGATTACGCCCAGGACAGCTGGTACCCTGGTACTTGGTGATTCTAATCATACGGATGTCACCGGGGGTATGCGCGGAAAGGTGAACGAGCTCTGCCAGCTTGCCGAAGCAGGAATACCATCAGATATTTTTCATGTTTCACGGATAGGCGATTTTCTCGATGGCATACCGCATGGTGGTACAAGAGTGAGGGGGAAGGGGAATGTCTGACCCTGTATCACTTACCTCATCGAGGAAGCTTGATCATCTCCGCATCTGTATCGAAAAATCAATAGAACGTGGGCACACCGGGTTTAATGATGTCCGGCTGGTTCATAATGCCCTGCCTGAATGTGATATGGATAGGATTGATACGGGATCCCGGTTTCTCGGACACCAGTGCAAATTCCCCCTGTTCATCGCTGCGATGACGGGTGGTCACCCTGAAACCCTTGAAGTTAACAGGCGCCTTGCAAGAGCAGCCCATAGGTATGGTCTCGGGATCGGTGTAGGGTCACAACGGGCCGCCCTTGAGAACCCTGACCTGGAAGAAACGTTCTCGGTTGCCAGAGATGAGGCCCCCCATTCATTTTTGGTTGCGAACCTCGGTATTGTACAGCTCCGCAACCATGGAAATGAATGGGCTGACCGGGCTGTATCGATGATCCAGGCAGATGCTATTGCCATCCACATTAACTTTCTGCAGGAGGCAATTCAGCCTGAGGGAGATCATGACGCTTCAGGTTGCCTCGATGCGCTCAGGACGTTATGTGAAGATTTTAAGTACCCGGTCATCATAAAAGAAACCGGGAGTGGAATTTCAGCAGAGACTGCCGGTATAGCCTTTGGAGCAGGAGTTAAGGCTATCGATATAGGTGGCTGGGGTGGAACTTCCTGGGCCGCGATTGAGAGTATAAGGGCGAAGGAAAGCTCGAGCGAGAGGGATAAGGGTCTGATTGGCCTTGGGCAGGAATTTACAGATTGGGGTATACCCACCGTTGTGAGTTTATGCGATGTATCTCGGACTGGTGGGCCCATAATTGCCACGGGTGGCATCAGGAGTGGTGTGGATATGGCCAAGTCCCTTGTACTCGGGGCGGACCTCTGTGGTATGGCCTTGCCACTCTTACAACCTGCAATAAAAGGTGAAAAAGCGTTATTTGATGCAATTGATACGATTGAGCACCAGTTCAGAGTAGCGATGTTTCTGACCGGGTCTCGTACTATCGCAGATCTTAAGGTGAAACATGCAATTATAACGGGGAGAACCCGGCAGATGGTGGATAGTGTAATGGAGGAATATAATGGATATTGAAATTATCGCCCTCGGCGGATACGATGAGGTTGGGAGGAATATGACCGCCGTCCGCTGCGGGAAAGAGATTGTTATTTTCGATATGGGTCTCCGGCTTGACCAGGTGATGATCCATGAGGATGCAGAGATGGAAAATCTGCATTCGCTGGACCTGATTCAGATGAAGGCAATTCCTGACGATACGGTGATGAATGCGGTTGAGGGCAGTGTCAAAGCAATTGTTTGTTCTCACGGACATCTTGATCATATCGGGGCCATACCTAAACTTGCACACCGCTATAACGCTCCTATTATCAGTACACCCTATACTACCGAGTTAATCCGGCAGCAAATATCGGCTGATCAGAAATTCGGGGTTAACAACAAGTTATTCGCGTTAAAGGCAGGCCAGAAATATACTCTTTCACAGAACCTTGTCCTTGAGTTTGTACGGATGCAGCACAGTATTATTGATACGGTGACGCCAGTCCTTCACACGCCCCATGGGGCTATTGTATATTCGTGTGATTTCAAACTGGACCGTACACCTGTAATTGGAGACCCGCCTGATTTTGCCCGTCTTGCCCAGATCGGAAAAGAAGGTGTCATTGCACTGATCGTGGAGAGTACGTACGTTGAGAATAAAGGTCGTGCGCCAAGTGAGCGGATTGCAAGGGACCTTGTACGGGACACTATTACGAGTTACGAGGACGACAAAAATGCCATCCTTGTATCCACGTTCTCCTCGCATATCGCCAGGGTCAAGACTATTGCAGAGTGTGCCCATGAGATTGGGAGGAAACCAGTTCTCCTTGGGCGTTCAATGGAGCGTTATAGCTCCACTGCCGAGCAGATGAAACTCGTGGCATTCCCTGATACCATAAGCATGTTCGGGGACCGGAGGACGGTTGACCGCATGATGAGGAGAATGATGAAGTCCGGCAAGGAAAAATTCCTTCCCATCATTACTGGCCACCAGGGTGAACCCGGATCAATCCTCTCCCGACTGGTGCATGGAGATACCCCATACCAGCTTGAAAGAGGAGATAAAATTCTCTTTTCGGCAAAAGTTATTCCAAATCCCATGAACCGTGGTCAGCGCTACATGGTGGAGGCGCATCTTGGGATGACCGGGGCAAGAGTATTTGAAGACCTCCATGTCAGTGGTCATGCGTACCGGGAGGACCATTATGAACTCATCCATCTGTTAAACCCGCAACATATTATTCCTGCACATGGGAATATCAGGATGACCTCTGCCTACGCAGAATTTGCATCTGAAATCGGTTTTACCCTCCATAATGACGTGCATATCATGTCAAATGGGCATAGATTAAAAATAAACTAAACATAAGTGGAGACAATCATGGATCTGATGGAGTATCTGGATTCAACACAGAAACAGGTCGACAGGATGATCGACCGGTTTTTCGGGGATGAGTTTTTGGAGTTAGGGAAAGCGAGTGCCCATCTCCTGCTTGCCGGTGGGAAACGTCTGCGCCCTGCCGTGGTGATGCTCGCTGCTGACGCAGTGAAACGAGGGAGTTCGGATGAGGTAATGCCTGCGGCACTGGCGCTTGAACTGACACACAGTTTCACCCTGATCCATGATGATATCATGGATAGTGATGCGTTCCGTCGTGGTGTCCCGACGGTCCATACCAAATGGGATGAACCCACTGCGATTCTTGCCGGGGATGTGCTCTATGCACGAGCATTCGAGTTTATCAGTATCGCGGAAGCATCAGATAATGCGAAAGTCCGGGCGATTTCGATGCTTGCAGCAGCCTGCGTCGAGATATGTAATGGTCAGCATATGGATATGTCGTTTGAGAAACGCAACGATGTTACGGTTGGGGAGTATCTGGAGATGGTATCCAAAAAGACTGGTGCACTGTATGCAGCATCAGCTGGGATCGGGAGTATCCTCGCTGGTGGGAATGCCGTCAAGACCCATGCGCTCTATCATTACGGGCTCTATACTGGCATGGCATTTCAGATCCAGGATGACCTTATTGATATTATGACCACTCCTGAAAAGAGTGGGAAGGACCGCGCATCTGATATCAGGGAGGGCAAACAGACGCTGATTACCCTTAAAGCAAAAGAAAAGGGCCTAGATCTTTCGGAATACAGACGCGAACTGACTGATAAAGAGATAGATGAACTCATCGAAAGGCTTGCTTCACTCGGGGTAATCAGGGAGGTGAGGGATACGGCCCTTGAACTTGTAGAGAAAGGAAAAGAGATCGTTTCAATATTGCCTGATTCTGAGGCAAAACGGCTCCTCATTGATATCGGTGATTATTTTGTGACCAGAGGGTACTGACATGGATATAGATCCAAAAAGCGCTCTTTTTATTTTCGCCCTTCAGAATGCAGTTAAGCATGACAGCCTCCCGAAAAGTGGCACTGTTATTGGGATGGTCATGGGAAAATATCCCGGATTCCGATCACAGGCAAAGGAAATTGCCCTGCTTGCAAAAGAAGTGCTTGCAGAGGTGGAACAACTCAGCCCCGAGGAGCGCAGAAAAAAACTGGGTGATCTCGCCCCCGGGCTGATCGAGGAGATGAATGCACCAAAAATCCACACCCACGAACTACCCCCTCTGGAACGGGCCGAAAATGGTGTGGTGATGAGGTTTGCGCCTAACCCAAGTGGACCGCTCCATCTTGGTCATGCGCGGGCAGCCGTATTGAATGATGCGTATGTCGATCGTTATGGCGGCAGGTATATCCTTCGCATTGAGGATACAGACCCAAAAAGGGTAGACCCTGATGCGTACCGCATGGTTCAGGAAGATATCGAATGGATGGGTCTCCGAATTACTGACGTTTTCTACCAGAGTGACCGTTTTGACCAGTATTACAAGATTGCAAGGGACCTGATAGGACTTGGCGGTGCATACATATGTACCTGCGAGAATGAGCAGTTCCGTCTTTTGAAGCAGGCAAAAACCTCCTGTCCTTGTCGGGGTCAAACAATTGAGGAGAACCTGGATCTCTGGCAGAAGATGCTGGATGGAGGGTTCTATGAAGGTGAGGCATCAGTGAGAGTACGGACCTCACTTGACCACCCCGATCCTGCAATGCGTGATTTTCCTGCATTTCGTATCCTGAATGAGCCGATGCACCCAAGGATTGAGGCGCAGGTGTATCCCCTTATGAATTTCACGGTGGCTGTCGATGACCACCTGATGGGGGTCACTCATGTGATCCGTGGCAAAGACCATATTGCGAATACCCGTCGCCAGAAATATATTTATGAGTACTTTGGCTGGGATGAGCCGGTATACCGCCATTATGGACGGATGGGAATCGAGGGGGTCGTACTCTCTACCTCCCAGATGCGGGAAGGTATCAGGTCTGGCATGTATTCGGGATGGGACGATATCAGGCTCGGGACACTTCGGGCCCTTGCCAGGCGCGGGATAAAACCTGAAGCTGTCCGGCAGGTCGTTCTCGATATCGGGATCGGAGAGACTGATATATCTTTCTCTTGGGATAATCTGTTCGCGAAAAATCGAGATATCATTGATCCGGTGGCTGACCGGTTCTTTTTTGTTCCAGGTCCGTTACCATTTACAATCGCTGGTGCAACTGCAAGGGAAGCTCATGCACATCTCCACCCCGGGGATGAAAAGAAAGGATACCGTACGTTAAAATTTGAAGGGGATGTAGTTCTTCCAGGCCAGGAATTCAAGAAAGAAGTGGAGATGATCCGGCTGAAAGACCTCTTCAATGTACACATTGATTGGTCAGGCGGAAACCCCCTTCTAACTTATGCCGGTGAAGCCCTGTCTGAAGCACGTGCAAAGAAAGCCCCGATAATCCAGTGGCTGCCGGCAGGAGACGCTACCCGGTGCACGCTCCACACGCCGGAGGGGGATATACAGGGCCTTTGTGAGAGTATTGTCAGGTCCATGCAGGACAAGGTCGTCCAGTTCGAACGGGTAGGGTTTGCGAGAATTGATAGTGTGACAATTGAGGGTATAATTGCCTATTTCTGCCACAAGTGAACCTCCGGGTAGATTCTAATTATCAGCCGGGCTTATGTACTAAACCTCTTTTTGTTTATCCGGTGAATCGAACCCTGGAATAGGAACATTAAAATGTCACACGGTTCAGGCGTTATGGTCAGATCGCCGATGTACTTAATAAATACTGATTATGTACAATCCCTGAAGACCTTTCCATTGGTATTCGGCGGTTTCGTATCAGGTGCAGTACACCGAATAAACAGCATTCGGTCTATGTCGGATCCGACTTGCAATAGATGAACCCGGGCCAACTTTTATTAAACTGGGTCAAACTATGAGTTCTCGGCAGGAGCCCCGGCCCGAGCCCCTATCACGGAGTTTGAAAATCTCCAGGACCACAATACTTCGCTCCTGTTCAGCCAGATTTTTCCGTTATCAGGGTGTCGTGCCCCGGTTACTATGAGATTTTTCTCGAGATCGAGGTGGGACCCATTTCTTCTACGTCCATTGAACAGGGCCATCATGCGCGCATCAGGGATAGGACCGTTGTTGCCGTATAAAATATGAGGCCTGGTATCGAAGATCTTATTGAGACTGATATCACGCTTCTCGAATCTCCTGTGACAAGGCTTGAGAGAGTAGTACCTGACGTCACGTCTCTATCTGTATCTCCGAAAGGAATAGCGAAGGGTTTCACGGGCCAGATACTTAAAGAACGGGATCTTGTAATGGACGGAAGCAATGCAGACCGTTTCAGGAAAAATTTTGAAGGGATTGAAGGGGCAAAGTAACGAATGTTGATGAGATCCATAAGATGGGCGTCGATCCTGTAACCTTCGCTGGTGTTGAATTCGACTCTTACTTCAAACAGATCTTTGAAAACGGCGTTTCTATCGTAACCCGTATCCCGGGAACCTGATGGTTAAGGCGAAATGAAACGTTAGCTTTCTTGATTTAGGGGTGGTGGGAATACTTAAAGCCTGAAAAACGGTTTATTTCTGTCAGGCTGTTCCACTGGATTATCCAGACTGATGTTGACATACTGATATTTACATTTGAGAAACTCGGGGTAACCATAATGGGAAGAAGATGGAGAAGCTGTCCGAGCTGAAATGTATGTTGTCCTTATTGATGCCGAAGGATTCACGACTGGGACAATAATTTTTCAGCGATTGTCAATGACCTGACTGATATACTCAGAAGTTATCATTTCCCTTGGTACCGATTAGTCTCATGCTGATGCTGAAAGTAATCATTATGATCCGTTGAAGCTGTCGCACGAACGGTTTTCATTCTAACGTAAGGCGAATATTGATAAATATATCTGCAAAAACCTAGGCATAGAATTCTGTTTGGCATATCTAAACTTGAAATTCTCAATTTGGAGAACGATTATGGTTCATACGATCGCCTCCTATATATTGGGATAAAACTCGATCCAGGTTTCAGTTTTGAGAGACGTACTCATATTTTCCTGGAACCGATATCCTGACAAGATGCACCTGCCCGACTAACCCATCCGGTTGGCGACGCGATCACTCCTGGAAGCGATAGATGGGATGCTTGACCTGCAACTGAATGTTAATAGGATCCTCAAGAAACTTGAAACTGGTACGGTCAGGGTTGAAATTGTCGAGACGAACATCCCAAAAATTCCAGCAGTCACTGGAGTGGACAACCGATAAACTCCTTGCAGGGATTATCACCTGGGCAGTTGTAATTGGATCTTCACAGATCTTATCGTACCCAAATATTCTGGTTGCCCGATTTTGTCGGGATACTCGCCGTATTAGGGTACAGTGCGATGATGCTGGTAGGATTTTATGCATTCTACCAGCCACTCGCCTCCATATTCGGGTGGAGGACAAAACCCATGCACCGCGTGAATTAAAATGGCCATTGTTATCCGGATGTTTCTTTGCTGAAAAATAAATTGCAATGGCAGGAGCCCTGTTCTTTTATTTCCTGGTCATGATAAATGCAGGGGCATACAATGCTTTTATCCGTTTCTATATCCCCGCTCCTGATCCGACAAGGACAGTATCCTACACCAAACCGCTGATTGTTTTTTGCTAGCCCCCGGATCACGCTTTCAAGTCGTTTTTCTTCAGGATTCAGCCGGTAACCATGCGTTTCAGCGTATTCCGCTGCCCATGCAAGAATCTCCTTTTCCTCTTCCCCGTCCATCATCATTTCCTGTGCTCCCTGTGTAATCGTACCTGAATTATACGTTAATCGGATATTGACCGGTCTTACATAAGAATATACGATAGTTCTGTTTATTATCGCTATTCTTCAACAACATTGACATGGTGTGACCTGAAAATCCGAATCTTACTCTTCCGCAATTATTCGTATCGCCACCCGGTGATAACAGGTGATGACGTCTCCCTGACCCGTCCTGTAGACATCCTTGTCAAGGGACTCACCTGTCTTCTTGTCCCAGAGCCGCATTGAGTCCATGCTGATTTCGTCTCCAACATAAATGACCCCGTCTTTTTTCCCAAACTCCAGTTTGAAATCTACCAAATCGATTCCGCGCCTGCCCAGATATTCCTGGAGCACGTCGTTCACTCGTAATGCAATCCGTTTCATCTCACGTAATTCGTCTGGTGTTGCAAGTTTCAGCGCGAAGATCAGGTCATCGTTCAGCATCGGGTCGTGATGTGTGTCATCTTTGAAATCGATGACAATTACCGGGGGATTAAGCGGGGTCCCCTTCTCTACCGGATAATTTTTTACCAATGAGCCGGCGGCGATATTCCGGACGATTACCTCGAGTGGTATCATGTTCAGGTTGCGTGCAATCAGGGAAGTATCATCAATTTTTCTGACGAGGTGTGTTTTAATGCCGTTTTTCTCGAGGATCCCGAAGAAAAATGTTGAAACTCCGGCATTCAGGCTCCCTTTTTCAGCCAGCGTGTCTTTCTTCTGGCCGTCGAATGCTGTAATATCGTCCCTGAACTTTATTAACAGTTCTCCGGGATTTTCAGTCCGGTATACAGATTTTGCTTTCCCGGAATACAACAAATCAAGTTGTTTCATGACGATGTCTCCTGTCTGATAACTGTTGCACAAGGCGCTTAATAAGTGGTTCTAATTCGTCTGAATACCAGCCCTTTTCTATAAACCGGGGATAAATACAGAGGCGCTCCTGAAGGTGATAATTCCCCGCAGAGAGCCTGAGTTCGTCTTCTCCGGGCCATGGATGCTCCGGGTTCACATAATCGATTGTCAACGGCGATATCCCTCCAAGGTCATTTACACCACATGGAATCAGGGATGCTGCATCCGCGAGGTTCGGCGCTACCTGGATGGCCACATCATCCGGAAGGAGGTCACGCGCGATCCGTATCGCCACGCACATCTCATCAAAACCGATCTCCTGCCTGATGCACATTGGTGTCCCGGGTTTAGGGCAGAAATTCTGAATTATCACTTCCTGGATATGGCCATACCGTTTGTGAAGGTCACGTATCACCATGAGTGACTCCTCGCGGTCCTGCATTGTCTCGCCAATACCAAGAAGGAGACCCGTGGTGAACGGGATCTGTAGTATCCCTGCATTTTCAATCATTTCAATCCGGATTTCGGGGATTTTTCCTGGTGAATTTCGATGTGCAGGAATTTCTGCGGTTGTCTCCAGCATCAGGCCCATGCTGGCATTCACTGGTTTCAAATACTCCAGTTCTTCAGCAGTCAGGATTCCTGCATTTGTATGGGGCAGGATATCGGTTTTAATGCTTTTTTTACAGAGTGCATAGCAGTACTGCAGAATACTATTATAGCCTGTCCCGTTAATCAGGGCTTTGAAACCCGGCTCTTCTTCGGGTCGTTCTCCAAAGGTAAAAAGGGCCTCTGTACAGCCTTTCTCTGCACCGCGGGACAGTGTGCGTTCTGCATCATCGGGTTGCATAATGCAGTGTTCTGTTACCGGAGTCCGGAAACAACAGTATTCACACCGGTTGCGGCAGACGGTGGTAAGTGGCAGGAAGATATTTTTTGAGAAGGTAATTACGTTCCTGTTCATGGTACGAGCGCACCGTTTGTTAATTGCTATGTGAGCTCTTTGGTAATTTATTGATCGATCCGCATAAAAGCGATGGATTTTTGAGGTCCGTGGTGCTATTCGTATAAAATGTCCATAGTGGCCGTGGTCCCTTTCAAACCGGTAAACCCGAAGAGCCGACTGTCATCTGTGCTGTCAACCGCTGAACGTGAATTATTCGCGGAAGCAATGCTGACCGATGTAATCCTATCCCTTAAGGAAGCCGGATGCAACCCATTTATTCTCTCCACGGTCCCCCTTCACTGTGCATATGCGAAGGTTAACGTCTCAGCCGAGGAACTGAACCCCGCACTGAACGGCCTGATCGGAAGTTCGTCAGGTCCTTTGCTTATTATCATGGCCGACTTACCTCTGGTCACGCCCGATGTAGTCCGGCGGATGATATCCACCACCTGTGACATGGCACTTGGCCCTGGTAGAGGTGGGGGGACGAATGCGATATTCATCAAAGACTGTTCCCGTTTCCATGTTGATTATTACGGGGCCAGTTTCTTGAAACACCGGGCAATCGCGGAGAAGGCGGGACTCTCCTGTGAAATCGTGGACTCATTCCGGCTCCATACCGACGTTGATGAACGGGAAGACCTCGTGGAACTGATGATCCACGGTCATGGGAAAGCGGTTGATTTTCTGAAACGATGTGGGTTCTCACTATTAATCGAAAAAGGGCGTGTTGGTGTCTCCCGGAGCACTGGACCAGTATCTTCGCCGGGCGGGTAATTGCAGAATTATTTTTGTAAAAGGAAAAACCGGTACCCATATTCATCTGAATGCTCCCTGAATAACGAGATTTCCTTCCTTGATACTTCAACCAATGCCCGGGCTTCATCATTACCCGCGTATATGTTTTCAAATTCTGCGAGTCGTATTTCAAACGGGTCATAGTAATTACTCCACCATGCAGAATCGGGGAAATTAAATGATGAAAGGAGGGTGTAACCAGCGGCGTTAATCTTGTCTTCGTTACCCCTGACGGTGGTCATGGCGGGATATTGCTGCCCGAAAAATTCTCTGGTACCGGGTGATGGCCTGTCAGTAAACCATACCAGTTCAGATAACGCGAGGTAACCACCGGTTTTTAAAAATTGTTTCCAGTAGCGGATCCCCTCAAAAAACCCCATAACGAACACAGAGCCTTCAGCCCAGATGATGTCGAAAAATTCAGGGCCAAACGGGAGGTCATCCATTGATGTGCATTTCGTGGTGATCCGCTGGCCAAGGCCCCTTTCATCGGAATTTTTCTTAAGTATGTCCAGATAAGGCTGGTACACATCAATGGCCGTAATAACCGCATCCCTGGCGAATGTTGCCAGAGCGAGCGTCTGCACCCCGGTACCACAGCCAATGTCGAGGATTGTTGGTGCTGCCGGGACATCAGGCAGCAGAGAAAACATTTTTTCAGTACATGCATCGGCTCCCGGCCCCTGTCTCGGCAGTTCTTCGAATAGCTCAAAAATCAGCGAATTTTCCATATACCGGATGGTTGGAACACAATTCCATACATCTTTTCCGGCATACTCCTGATGAAAGGTATCTTATCTGATCAA
This sequence comes from Methanomicrobiales archaeon, assembly GCA_026394715.1. Lineage (GTDB taxonomy): Archaea > Halobacteriota > Methanomicrobia > Methanomicrobiales > Methanospirillaceae > CAIKOD01. The sequence goes on from JAPKXR010000229.1 coordinate 40,229, forward strand.
AGTGAGGAACTAATTATGACGGATACAACGGAGCAACCACCAATGGTACGACCCGGGGATATCGGGAAGAATTTTTCTCTTAAGGACCAGAATGATAAAACGTTTGACCTTCTTGAAAATTCAGGTAAAAAGACCCTTCTTTCATTCCATCCCCTTGCGTGGACAGCATTCTGTGCTGGACAGATGGAATCGCTTGAAATAAACCGTGATGCGTTGGAATCTCTTGGCACGCTTGCGATAGGGATCAGTGTCGATTCGGTCCCTTGTAAAAGGGCATGGGCCGAATCTCTTGGTATTAAGAATACAAGGCTGCTTTGCGATTTCTGGCCTCATGGGAACGTAGCAAAGATGTACGGGATCTTCAGGGTTACCAATGGGTTTTCAGAGCGGGCCAATATCATTGTGGATGAACACCAGAACGTGTTATTTATCAAGGTATATCCTGTCCATAGTATTCCAGATATCAGTGAAATTATCAGTTTCCTCAAGAATTCAGCGTAAACAATATCTGACCCGTCCGATCAATTGTAAAATGGGAAGAAAAAGACGGTTAATTTGATGTGCCGGTCTCCTGAAGGTATTTAACCGGTTACAATGATGGCACGGCCGAATCCCGGGTCATTCCTTCCCTTTCTTACTGATATTCCGTAACGTGCCCATGAACAGGCAGTCATCTGCCGCAATTGCTTCGATTCCGACTTCATCTGTAAGTGGTAGACCGAGTCCCCTCACGATTGCGATTGGCATACATTCATCTGCCTCGCCCATCACCAGTTCGGCAGCTGTCGCAATGTTATCTGCCACAGCCCTTTTCGTCACCAGCAGTTTCCTTCCAAAAAGGTCGCATCTCCCGCGATCATCTATCACGGATGGAATCCCTGCACACCCGATTGCGACACCGCTGCACCCGACCCTCATCGCATGTGTCCTGCTGTCCGCTACAATCACCCCGATGTTCACCCTGCACCGGCTGAACACCTCTTTCCTGATACGGTCGGCGCTTGAATCCGGGTCACAAGGGAGTGGCACAAGATATCCGGGAGGTGCGTTTGACGCATCCACCCCTGCATTGGGAAGCAAAGTACCGCCTTTCATGCAAAGAAGAAATCCTGAAATTCCTCCGACAATATGGTCGCTCTCACGGATAACGACCTCAACTTCCCGTGGATCCATGTTGAATTCATCTGCAAGTGCCATGGCTTTCGCGGAAGGGATGACATCTCCGAGATTGATCAGGCGACCTTCGGCAGTTGCGAGTGCGGATTCGGCAATAACAATAATATCCCCCTCAAGAAGTGAATAATTTGTCCATGATAATGCTGTGATGAGGACAGAAATGATATCATCTCCGGGATTGATAATCCCTGTTGAAACTCCCCTGACCCCGAATTCTGCATTCATTCTGTTTTCTCCATGGTTTCGTAGACGATAATTGCATCTTTCGTCTCTTTCACATCGTGACATCGGACAATATCTGCACCTTTCGAAAGAAGAAGGGTAGTCAGGGCAAGGCTGCCTGCCAGTCGTTCTTCGGGAAGTTTCCGGGCGAGAAGGTCCCCAATAAAGGTCTTACGTGATATTGCAAGAAGAAGGGGGTGATTGAATTTTTTAAACTCATGGAACTGTCTGCACAGCTGCCAGTCAAGGGCAACGGTACGGGTAGGGTTCCATAAACCAATCCCCGGATCAAGGATATATTCCCCTACTGAAAGGGAATCGCACCGCGATGTGACGAGCTGTAATGCATTGACAGTACCTGCCATGTCACTCGAGTCACCAGGTGCAGATGTGGATGCCATAAGAAAACAGGGGAGCCCGGAATCGGCGGTCATTTTTGCGTATACCTGGTCAGCAAGTCCATTGATATCGTTAATGGCGTGGATATCGAATTTCAGGCACTGCCTGAGTACTGTCGGGCGCATCGTATCAACAGAGATCGTTGCTCCGGTCCCCTCAAGTTCCTGAAGGGCTGCTACCATTCGCTCTGCTTCGCAGGAAGGGCTGACCGGGGGTGCAAAGGGCGAGGTACTCCGTGCCCCGATATCGATGATATCAGCGCCCTGTGCCATCATTTCCACGGCCCGCTGACCGATGTCCTTACCTGAACGATATGATCCACTAAAAAATGATTCCGGGCTGCAATTGATGACCCCTATGGTCCTGACCGGTGCACCATCACCGATTTTCAGCCCGTTTACGATACATTGGTGCATGAACGTTCCACTGCTGCCAGGTAAGTGTTCTCCATGAGTGATGCGATCGTCATCGGACCTACCCCCCCTGGTACCGGAGTTATTGCTCCTGCAACATCTTTTACCTGGTCAAAATCAACATCGCCGCATAATTTTCCATCAAGGTAGTTGATCCCGACATCGATTACCACCGCCCCGGGTTTAATCATATCCGAGGTGATAAATCTGGCTTTTCCAACTGCGCTGACCACTATATCAGCTCGTCTCATCTCATCCTTCAGATTTCTGGTCTTTGAATGCGCTATCGTAATCGTTGCATCACGATGAAGGAGTAATGCTGCCATTGGACGCCCAACGTCGATGCTGCGTCCTGCTATCAAAGTTCTTGCGCCCTGAATCGGGATATTATATGCATCCAGAAGCGTCATGACCCCCTTTGGTGTGCACGGAGCGAACCTTGGCGTTCCTGCATAGAGGAGGCCGATATTACAGGGATGAAAACCATCAACATCCTTCTCCGGTGCGACTGCCTGGATCACCCTGCTGGTTTCGACCTGTAGTGGCAGCGGGAGCTGGACGAGGATACCATTGATCGATGGATCGTTATTTAATTCCCTGATTTTTGCAAGGACTTCCATTGTGGTGGCAGTAGCAGGGAGACATGCCTTAACTGAGACAATATGTACCTTTTCACAGGCCTCATGTTTCATCCGTACGTACATCTTTGATCCGGGATCCTCCCCTATGAGGACCGTTGCAAGACAAGGCTGAACCCCAGATTCGTCTACCTGTTTTCGTACCAGATCCAGCCTTTTACCCGCAACCATCCTGCCATCGATGATCATGTTATTCGGGGAAAAGCGGGTATTTACCTGCCATTTCTATGACTTCTTTTCCAATCCTGTTAATTTTTGCAGTATTACTGATATCTTTCAGGATTGATGCGACGAAGTCACCAATCTGGTGCATCTGCTCTTCTTTCATGCCGCGGCTTGTTACGGCTGGTGTACCAACTCGGAGGCCGCTCGTGACAAACGGGCTGCGGTTTTCATTGGGTATCGTATTTTTGTTGACCGTGATGCCTGCCTTGCCTAGTGCGACTTCAGCTTCGAGACCGGTGATTCCCTGTGCGGTTAGGTCGAGGAGGATGAGATGGTTATCCGTCCCGCCTGAAACCAGCCTGAGATCATGCTCGATCAGGGTATCTGCCATCGCCTTTGCATTTTTCACGATCTGCCTGCTGTAGTCAGTAAAGGAAGGCCGAAGCGCTTCATGGAAACATACGGCTTTCGCAGTAATTGTATGCATCAGCGGGCCCCCCTGCATTCCTGGAAATATTGCCTTATCTATTGCCTGGGCGTATTCGTTATTACACATTATTGCCCCGCCTCGGGGTCCTCGAAGTGTTTTATGTGTTGTTGTTGTCGTAAAATTTACGACGCCTACTGAGTTCGGGTGGACCCCTGTTGCGCAAAGTCCGGCGATATGTGCGATATCTGCCATGCAATATGCACCAACGCTGTCGGCTATCTCCTGAAATGCCTTAAAGTCTATTGTGCGTGGATATGCCGACGCACCACAGACGAGGATTTTAGGTTTTTCCTTCCTTGCAAGGTCCTCCACAACACCGTAATCAATAACTTCTGTCTTTGGATCAACGCCATACTGAGCAACGTTATAAAACTGGCCTGTAAAACTTACCGGTGACCCATGAGAAAGATGTCCACCCTGTGAAAGCTTCATACTCATCAGAGTCTCGCCCAGTTTCATGAATGCAAAATATACTGCCATGTTCGCCTGGGTACCGGAATGTGGCTGGACGTTAGCATGCTGTGCGCCAAAAAGGGTTTTAAGCCGTTCTCGAGCGAGGTTTTCCGCCATGTCATGAAATTCACAGCCACCGTAGTACCTTTTTCCGGGATAACCTTCGGCATACTTGTTGGTCATTATCGACCCCATCGCTTCCAGTACCGCCTTACTGACAAGATTCTCTGATGCTATCAGTTCCAGCCCGTTCAACTGGCGAAGACGTTCTCTCTCTATTATATCGGCTATTTCACGATCAGTCGCAGGCAGATGTGACATATATAAAAAAGTCGTCCTGATATGGTAATACCTTTTCTTCTCAAGAGGCGATTCGCGGAAAATTCCCTGTAATTTAACCGATAATATTGTTAACCGCGGCGGAATGGTGCATATTCATTGATGGGTGCGTGAGTGTACCCGGTTAATTTGTGAAAGGAAGCCAAATGATTAACTTTCAGTTCATCTAATATCAGTTCATCTAATAGTATTCTGCCTGAGTTTGTAGTTTTCTAACTTACTTGCTGCTGAAAATTTTCAAAAATCTAGATTATTGTGCTTTAATTTTAAAATGGCTTGTAGATATCAATAGGAAGATTTATCACGTGGTAAGTTATAATTATAACCTACATGCACATCAAACGTATCAAAAAAAAGGATGGCGTTTATCTGTCTTCATATGAATCGTACAGGGAGGATGGAAAGGTAAAAACTAGATTCATCGAATATCTCGGTAAGGAAGGAGATGTGAGGGGCGTACCTCTTCCGAAAAAGTCAACGCATATTCAAACGCCACTTTATCCTGAAAGATCCAAAAGCGCTGGCGATGTAAAACTTATGTGGACCATTGCTGAAAAAAACCTCAATATGTCCAAAATCATCGATAAAATATGTTGTGGAAATGAAAATATTGAGGGGAAATCTCCCGGGAAAATATTGACTGCGTGGGCAATCAATAAGGCAACAAATCCAGTGAGTGCGACAAATCTTAGCGACTGGGTCAAAACTACCGTCATCCCGGATCTATTCGGGATTCCCGACGATTATTTTACCGATAGTGCATTCTATACTGCATTGGACCGTGTTTGTTTCAAAGATAATACCGCTGACGGGTATACTGACTTTGGCCAGTTAATATGTGATGAACTTTTCAGACATTGGCGTTTGCACAACCCACCCCTTACTAAAGGAACAGAAATCCTGGCATATGATCTGACCCCCGTGCTGATTTTTGGAAGTGGAGACGATCTCGGTGAGAAAGGGTATAATTCAAAAAAAGCAAACCGGAAACAGATTAATTTATGCGTTTTAGTCTCAAAATTAGACAAAACTCCCGTTTCTTACTTTATATTACCGGGAAATTTCAACTCCATGTCGTCAGTAAAAGATCTGCTGGTAACTTTAATCGATTTGTCTTTTACTTCAGGAACACTGATTTGGGATCGGGGAAATACTTCCGAAGATTCAGTTAAGGATATTGAAAAAATGGGTTGGAAACTAATCTGTGGTGTCCCGACGATTTCGAATGAAGCAATTTCACTCATAGAAGCGACGGAGGTTCCAATCAGCGTCTCCAACCTGGTTAAATCGTCAGAAAAAAGTGCTTTGTATGCAAAGAGAGCAAAAGGGGAATTGTTCGGGAGACAGAATGCCGGGGTTGTCTACGTAAATTTATCGAAGAGATTGGGATTGAACGATGCCCGAAATAAACTTTTAAAAGACATTGGTGACGATTTGGATTTGTTAATTAAAGATTTGGGGGGACTTCACGAGAAGAAAATAAACGAGAAAATTTCGGAATTAGTGGGCAACTACGAGGAATTTTTTAAATTTGAAATAAGCCCGGTCGGTGACAATTATTCTCTGAAATGGGAATATGATTTCCAAGCGATCGATACAGCTGCAGCTTTTGACGGGAAGTATCTGTTATATTCAACAGATACGTTGGTAAAACCAACTGATGTTGTAAAGGAATATATCGGAAAGGATTTCGTCGAAAAGACGTTCGAAACTATGAAATCATATCTGAAAATCGCTCCTGTCCGGCATTGGCGGAATACTCGGATTCGAGCGTTTTTTTTCATCAATATGATGGCTCTTTGGTTAAGAAAAGTTTACGAACTCCGCTTAAACCAAATCAAGAGTAAAAAACAACAATATGGTTTCGATGAATTATTGAGACGCTTAAGGAGAGTATCTTATGTCGAGATTGAATGTGAGGATGGGGAGAAAGCATTCTGGTACCTTAATCTCAATGACGGACTTGTTGAGCAGTTGAAATTGATGGGGTTCAAAAATTTGTTTGATGAAAAGAGGTTGTGCCAGGTGTAGGTTATAAATCTACAAACTCAGGACAAAACTCCTACATTGTGTTCCACTTAGTCCTATATATAATGGGGACCCCGCACCCCTGGCGAAAAAGAGGTACATATCCATTTAGGTGCCCGGAAATCACCTTCCGATGACCCGGTATTGATAGGGATCCGATAATTCTATCACCCTTTGAAAGAAGGATACGCGGTTGAAATTCACGGTTGGCGGATGCACCCGTTTTCAGGCCATACCACGTCCCGGGTGACGGCCAGGTGCAGTGAACCAAGCCCATTAAGAACCCGGATCCAGGAAAAGGAACGTGATATTGGGGTTATTTTAAAATATGGCCGATAATCATATATTTATGGAAACCGCCGGAAATACAGGCAGTAAGGACCAACAATCCGGGCACTTGCAGGAAGGGAGGTAGCAATGGGTGGCGCACTGGTAATACCCCGCTTATTTTTGGAATAACGGGCCTGGAATATGGCTGAATTTTTATCTGATAGGGACCAGATTGAATTGGCTTTTCTTTAATTTTGGTTGTTAAAAAAGAGGTTGATGCCATACCGCTGTTTTGTGACACAATATACACATACAAAAGTGTAGTATGTTGTACCCCATCGTAGCACTAGGCCAGGCCATTAGTCACCGAATTGCTCCCTTGATTAAGAGGGAACAAGAGCGTCTTGAAATCCAGGAATTTGATAAAAATAGTTATTTTGGATCGCCAACAGGACGGATGACGAATTTGCAGTGATCATCACCCATCGCATAACAGCGGAGCTCCGTTGTCATGTGATCTACCCCAAAATGCTGGGAAAAAATTGCTTCGAGAACGCCCGCGTCAAATGCACATGCCGGCCGTCCCAGGTGGGGCAGGTCATCGCACTCAAAACAATCGTATACAATGAGTGTCACAGGGGAATAATTCTCCACTACTATCTGGCCCAGGTGATGCTCTTTCCAGAAATTCGCCGTTTTAACAATCAATGTGGAAAGGTCAGGACTTGCAATTGCGGCATACAACCCAAGCCCCATGCGAAACCCGGCTTCCCTGAGAATCGGGTCGATATTGATCCCTTTTGACATCAGGGAGACCCTGATTGTCCGTAACATCAACTTGTAAAAGGTTGATGGGTCGTTGCCCTCGAGGAATGCGGCCACCATCTGACCCGACCCATCATCGTTGCATGTAATATCAGGAGATATCTCCCCGAGAAAACGGGACCGGATGTAAAAAAATTTCCTCCTCGAATCCGCGAGGTCTGGTTTCTCACCAATAATTCCCTCTTTTAATAGTGCGCCCAGGTGAGATGAGATGGTAGACTTGGCTTTTTGTGTAGCCTTGACAATCTCCTGGAACGACAACTCCCTGCCCCGGAGTACCGATAGGATCTCTACACGGACCGGTGACTCAACAGTCCGGATGCCACGTTCTGTAGCGAACAGACCAATCGTTGGAGAAGATCCCGATTGTGCAGATATATCCATTTCAGCTTTCATTCAGAGCCCCCTAATGCGAATTCTCCCCATTAAGATATCGGAGGGAGACTACTAAAGCATTCGGTAGAGAATGGAACAACCTATATTATGGTAATAATACCAACTATCAATGTAAGCCGATAAAGCTTTATACCAGAAATTTGTGCAGGTGCCTGAATAGTGATTCCGATGGAAAATGAAGTAGCTCGTATACGGGATATTTTAAAGGATCGCCCCCGGGGAATGACAATCGAAGAGATATCCCGCATTTTGCCCTTAAACAGGACGTCCACAGCTAAATATTTAAATACACTCCTGATCTCCGGGCAGGCCGATATGAAGTCGTACGGCCGTGCCAAAGTTTTTTCACTGACCCAGAGGGTCCCCGTATCCAACTTAATGAGCCTGTCATCGGAGCTCATCCTGGTACTTGACAGTGAACATACCATCAGCTATGTCAATGACCAGTTTTTACAGATTTTTCACCTGAAAAAACAGGACCTCGTCGGAAAGCAGATCGATCAGACCCACGTCCCCCACTACGTTTCCCCCCGGTTCCTTGACATGATGAATAAGGCATTTGAAGGAAAAGAGAGCGTCCATGAGCAACATATAAAAATCAGGACTCATGACTATTACTTTATTTCCAAACTGGCCCCCATGGTCTTTGATAATGGAAGCGCAGGTCTTGCGATCATCCTTAAAGATATTACCCCGTTAAAAGAATATCAACTGCACCTTGAAAACCTTGTCGAAGAACGTACACGGGAGATTATAAAAACAAATGAGAACCTCGGGCAGGAGATCGCCGACCATGAGGTGGCCAGAAATGCTCTTCGGGTCGTGAACAACAAGCTCAACCTCCTGGCCAGCGTCACACGACATGACATCCTCAACCAGATCACCGCAATATCCGGGTATCTTCAGCTCCTTGATCATGAATGTTCCAGCAATCCCTCGGTACCCCCTTATATCCAGAGTATCGAAAATGCCATCCGCATAATCCAGCGCCAGATCACGTTTACCCGCGACTACAAAGACCTCGGATTGAAATCACCTGAATGGCAGCGTGTGGAAGAAGTGATCCAGCGGGCCGCTTCACTACGCCCTCTGCCCCATGTCGACCTCCGTATTGAGACGGGCAAGCTCGAGATTTTAGCCGATCCGTTCCTTGAAAAAGTTTTTAGCAATATCTTTGATTATTCATTACTCCGCGGAAAGAACGTAACAGAGATAGCCGTCACATTCCATAAGCAGGGAGAGGAGGGTACCCTCCTGGTAACGGATAACGGGGTCGGGGTCCCAACATCAGAGAAAAAACGTATCTTCGAATATTCCGGTAAAGACGCGGGATTTAACCTCTTCCTTTCGCGTGAGATCCTCTCAATAACCGGCCTTTGCATCCAGGAAAATGGGGAGGAAGGAAATGGTGCGCGGTTTGAGATCCTAATCCCGGGTAGCACCTGGCGAAATGGAAATGGTCCCGCATGATCTGCCCTCCATGAAATTTTCACAGGCCAAAAAAATTGTGGGGGTTCAGCTTATTTTTTCACAATGTCCACTACCCGGATAGTAAATAAAAGGTCCTGTCCTGCAAGCAGGTGATTTTCATCAATCGTGATGCTGGTCTCATTGGCAGTGAGGATATACACATAACCGATCGTGCCATCGGGCTTGACAAACCGGATTGAATCACCAGGTTTTGGATTCCAGGCCTCCGGGTCTTTCACCGAAAGTGTGGCAAGTACCACATCCTTCGGCAGTACATTCACCAGACTCTGGATTCTCGGCCCATATGCCTGGTCTGCCGGTATCATTACCGTCTTATTTTCCCCAATACCCATACCAATAACTGCTTTATCAAAGCCGGAAATGACCATTCCTGACCCTGCGACAAACTCTACCGGGGTCCCGTTGAGTGAGGACTCGAACGGCCGTCCGTTTGAGGCCAGCGCGGCTGTATAATGGACCTTTACCGTGTCATTGGGCTTGACAACTACGTTCTGATTGGCAACGGCCGTCTGCGATGTACACCCCGTTACCATAATAGCGGCTAAAATAAGAACAATTGTGATCCCGATAAAAAATCGGCCATCCGGCCCATTTCTCCGGTTCCTGCTGCGGATTGACATACTAGTACATATGAGAAGTAATCGGATAATAGACCTGTGCTCACACAAATAGCATGATGAAATCACTGTTGGAAATCTGATGGATTGATTTGCACTAAAACGGTAGGATTAATCAGAAAATCCCCTGGATAAGTATCCAGGATATTTTTCGCACCGTGCAACTGGTCCGGGCAGGTACCCGGTTCATGGGTACAGCAGGGACAGTTCTCGAATTTTATATAGCCGGAGGAAGAACTGTACTACGGTTTATCATGGTCGAAGAAGGGTACCGGGAAACGGTAGTACAGGGAAAGGCGGTCCAGTGGGACCCCGAACAACTCCGTAAGATTCAGGAACACCCATGCTTTTCTGAAAAAGCATGTCACGGGTTTGGACGCTGTCATGTGGCAGTCGCTCCGAAATGCAATATCCAGTGCAATTACTGCATCAGGGACTTCGACTGTGTCAATGAAAGTCGCCCAGGGGTCACGGCAAAAGTCCTTAACTCAGGTGAAGCGATAGACCTGGTAAAAGGGGTGGTTGAGAAATATAACTATATCAAGGTAGTCGGGATAGCCGGGCCCGGCGAACCTCTTGCAAACGAGGAGACCTTTGAAACGCTCCGCAGGCTCCATGATGAATTTCCGAACGTGATCAAATGTATCTCGACAAACGGGCTCCTTCTCCCCGAAAAAATCGACCTGCTCCAGGAATATGACGTGGGAAATATCACCGTCACCCTGAACGCAATTGACCCTGATATCGGGGCGAAGATCTACCAGTTTATCGAATGGAAAGGCAAGCGCTACACCGGTGTAGAAGGTGCAAGAATTCTCCTCGAAAACCAGTTAAAAGGAATTGAAGAGGCCGTGAAGAGGAAAATGGTCGTAAAAATCAACACGGTCTATATCCCGGGTATTAATGAACACCATATTGTGGATATCGCAAAAAAGGTCGGCGAAATGGGTGTTTACACGTTTAATGTAATCCCACTTATTGCCCAGTATAAATTTGCCGATATCGTTCCACCGACCCCTGAAATGAAAAAGAAGATGCAGGACTCCTGTGAACCATATGTACGCCAGATGAGGCATTGCCAACGTTGCAGGGCGGATGCCATCGGAAAGCTCGGCCACGATCTGAACAGCTGCCTCGACACAGAGAAGTAGAGAGAATCAGAATTTTACCAGGCTCTTTTTTTTCTGTCACCGCTATTTTTTTAATCCCGTCCAGGGATTATATCGGGAAAATTAATCATCCTCTCCCCGAAGCACATTCATCCGGGTAGAGTGTCCTTTTCAAACAAGTCAATCAAAGCCCGGGAGAGGCTTAACGGCCCCGGCAAACCAGGCAGTTCACCTCTTTTAAACCATGCCGCATCCTCAATCTCTGTTTTATCAGCCCTTATCGTCCCCCCTGCGTAGGAAGCCACGAATCCGATCATCAGCGAGTCAGGGAAGGGCCACGGCTGGCTCCCGATATAATGGAGATCGCAGATTGTGATCCCGGTCTCTTCCATTACCTCACGGTGGACTGCATGCTCAATTGTCTCACCCGGTTCGACAAACCCGGCTACCACGCTATACACTCCTGGTGGAAAACCAGAAGAACGGGCAAGAAGGATCTCGTTATCCCGCCTGACCAGTACAATAATTGCCGGTGAGAGCCGGGGGTAGATAACCTGGTCACATTCCGGGCATCGTTTGGCTAGTTCGGTATTCATCAACCGGTTCCGCGAACCACAAACCCCACAGAATTTCGTAGTCCGGTCAAACAACAGGATATGAGATGCCCGTGCCGCAACACCCAGAAATTCATCACGGGTCCGCCCGAAAAGCCCCCGTATATCGGAAAATTGAAAGTTCTGCGGGGGTCCTGGAGAACTGGACAGGGCAACTGCATAGCAGGACACGCCACCGGACATGCCGATAAATATCGGGGCCTCTGAAGATAGGTTAAACAAACGGTGTATATCCTGGAATTGGATCGGACCATTCCCTTCGGGGACGAGGATTTCAGTTCCACGAAAAATAAACCAGTGGCAGGTTTCATTGCCAGCTGGCGGAGCGGGATAACGGGTATCCAGTTGCTTTGAATCAAAAAATGGCACATATCCCGGTATCCTGCTGCAGGCAGGGTCCCACAGTCCTGAGGGCAGGTAACGGGTGGGTGGTGGTGGGCAGGATTTCATCAGATCACCATCCGGGCACGCAATCTGTGCACACCGGATACATCGTATTCAAGGTTGCCAGATCTCATAAAATGAGGGCTGGGTTGACAAGGGAGCAGATGAGATCCAATGGCTGCCGTTCCCCCGGGTCCCTCTGCAGGATGGCATTGTAACGGGAAGTCCCAAGAGCAAGTGGATTCCTTTGGAGGGGATGAGGACTGATAAATTAATCATTCCAACATCCCGGTGCAAATTTCCCTTGTACCTTGGCCTGACACACCCATGAAGCTCATGAAGAAAAAATGATAGGATTATGAGCGAATTGAACTGTTTGCTTTCCCGGAGATGATTTCATTGAGACTATCAATCACCGGTTGGAGAACTAAGGGCACACCGGTGTCCTCTGCTGTTACCGTGTAATTATGGTAGGTAATCGTGTAGGTGAAATAATCGGCCCCGGGCGACTGGGCAGGGTAGTACGCATTCATCCGGACAAAACCGATGGAATAAAAAGAGTCCCTGATCGTGTCCAGCGCGTTCTGGTTCACGATAAATGCACCACGCCCGCGTTGTCCTGAATAAACCGCGGCCCCATTTTCAAAGACAACCAGGTGGTCATCAAATCCGCCGATCCCACCAGTACGGGTATAATCAACCAGGATTGCCGGGCCCGGTACAGGAGTAATATTTTTTGCAGGCTGGTCCACGCATCCGGCCATACATACAAGAGCCACAACAAAAAGGAATGCGGCTGACGTAAACAGGCGGACAGATATTCCCATAATAACAGTTATTCTCCCACAGATTAAGATGCTTTTGTTTACGCCATGGAATTCAGGGAATTCCTGCCGGCAGTGCTGCCATAAGGGCCCCGGGATTTTCACCCTAGATCTCCAGTATCTCACCACTAATTTTCTTCGCACCCTTTTTCTCGGGTAGGACTGCTTCGACTGCAGTTAGCAGCTGCTCCAGTTTTTCATTCACAAAAATCTGCCGAAACGCCAGCAGTTCAGTTCTGCCCATGACCATAATCCCCTTTTTCTTCATCGGCCGTCCATTCTCATCAACCGGATTTACCTCCATGGCAAGCGATGCAGGCCGGCTCCGTGTTGCGGGAAGCCGGATTATTGATACACCAGGTAATGAAGTGTTCTTCCGCTCCCAGTCCTCACCAGTGTCAAGTAACACGCGCAGGTTTTCAGTTATTTCCATGATATTCACTCCGGTTGCCACCTTAAAGGTTTATGCCACGCGGGGTGAAAGTGAACAATACAATCTAAATTCGTTCCCGAAGTCAACCAGGTCATGAATCAGTCTGAATATATTACCCGGACAAAAAATGTCCTCTGAGTTTACTGCATGACAACTCACGTTCACCCCTCGTATTCCACCACGTTATCCCCTGTGAACCCCTTGGAGCGATCCGGAAAAGACATGGGCACGGGTAACTGATATTAAAATACAGTGCTGGAATGCGCCCTGACAAATTGATGAGGCAATGGTCACCCCACGAGGTCACCGGCGGGAAAAGAGACAGGGGCAGCGCCGGATGATTCCTGACTGGTGTGAAATGTCACAGGTAATGCGCGGGCATGCCCGCTTCAAAGTGATTAATGCCATCAGTTGCCGATAGTACAGGTACTGCGCTATGTTGACCCTCACACTTTCAACCGATCAACCCTTCAACCTTGATAAAACACTCTCGTGCGGCCAGGTGTTCCGCTGGGCCAGAAACGATGACTGGTGGACAGGGGTAGTAGGGAACAGGTTAATCAGGATTCAACAGGACGGGAACCGCCTCACCTGGGATGGCGCGGACGAGTCCTTCATCTACGATTATTTTGCGCTCGACCTCGACCTTCCCCGGGTCCTGTCTGAAATAGATCGCGACCCAGTCATTCACCGGGCGATCGAAGAGTGCAGGGGACTTCGGATTATCAGGCAGCCGCCATGGGAGTGCCTGGTTTCGTACATCATCGCAACCTTTACGAACATTCCCTCAATCAAGCGCCGGATCACCTTGCTATGCCGGGAATTCGGTAATGAAATCAGTTCTGATGGTGAGCCATGTTTTTCCTTTCCAACCCGGGAAGCCCTCGCCGGGGCTGAGGAATGCCAGGTAAGGGCATGCAGCCTCGGTTACCGGGCCCCGTTCCTCTGCCATGTAGCACAGGCAATTCAAGCGAATCCCGGGTGGGAAGCTACCATCCACAACCTGCCCTACGAGGAAGCACGGAAAGAGCTTATGCACTACCAGGGAGTTGGCCGAAAAGTGGCAGACTGTGTCCTCCTTTTTGGTTTCGGACGGCTCGAAGCAGTCCCCGTTGACGTATGGATTGAAAGGATTATCCGGCAGCACTACCTCATGTCCGGGGAAAAAGCGAATTACGAATATCTCCGGCGATATGCACAGGATTATTTTGGACCCTATGCAGGGTATGCACAGGAATATCTCTTCTGTATGAGAAACGATATCGCAAAAAAAGAATGATTACGGTGGGATCAGTTTCCCTCTGCCTGGTTACCCGTATCACCGGTGTTATGTACCGATATCCCAGCTGGACATGTACGTGCGCTGGTCAGGGGTGAGCGAATCGATCTGGAAGCCCAGTGCATCAAGTTTCATCCTGGCGACCTGTTCATCGATCTCCTGCGGGACGTCAAATACCCCGGCCCCCATTGCTTTGCCATAGATAACAACATGCTTTGCACAGAGCGCCTGGAGTGCGAATGACAGGTCCATGACTTCAACCGGGTGTCCCATCCCCTTTGGTGTCGCGAGGTTGACGAGCCTGCCCTCCGCGAGGACATGAATGTTCTTTCCGCCAACACGGTACGAATCAATACCGTCCCGGCGCACAACCCCGCTGTTATGGTGTTCAAGCCAGTCCACATCAATTTCAACGTTGAAATGTCCTGCATTCGCAAGAATTGCCCCGTCTTTCATGGCATTGAAGTGCCGTTCGACAATGATGTGGGTATTCCCTGATGTCGTGATAAAGATCTCCCCGATGGCCGCAGCCTTGTCCATCGGCATGACCCCAAAGCCGTCCATGTATGCTTCGAGCGCCCGTCTCGGGTCAATTTCCGTAACGATTACCCGTGCACCAAGTCCATGAAGTTTCCGGGCAAGCCCGCGCCCACAAAATCCGTATCCTGCGACCACCACGTGCTTACCGGCAACCAGTATGTTTGTCGTCACCATGATCGCGGTAAGGGCACTTTCCCCGGTCCCATGAACATTATCGAAATAGTGTTTCATCGGGGTGTCATTCACCGCAATCACCGGAAATTTTAATGCACCTTCACGTGCCATGGCCCGGAGGCGGTGAATACCGGTTGTTGTCTCCTCGCATCCCCCAATGGTGGTATCGAGGAGTTCCTGCCGCTTGGTATGGATCTGGTAGATGAGGTCCATGCCGTCATCGATAGTAACCTGGGGCTTCGCGTCGAGCACCTTGTCAATCGCTTCGTAGTATTCCGTATTATTTGCTCCGCGGCGGGCGTAGCAGTGCACATTCCTGACCCGGTTTAAGGCAGCAGCCACGTCGTCCTGCGTCGAGAGCGGGTTGCAGCCGGTGATGAACACTTCAGCACCACCTGCTGCCAGTGCCGATACCAGGTTTGCAGTCTTTGCTTCCACGTGAAGAGCCATGCCAATCCGCATGCCGCGGAACGGTTGTGACTTCACAAATTCTTCTTTAATTATTGAAAGCACCGGCATATACTGCCGTGCCCATTCAATTTTCAACTCTCCTGAATCCATTCTTCACCAACGTTTTCCTGCCACGTGTCCGAGGGGGAACGAAAAAGGGTGCAAGGTTGCAGTGTAACAACGGCAAACCCTTCGTTATACAACGGCACGAACCGCCGTTTTACGGAAACGGCGATATCCTGCAGGCCATCCCTTACGCAGTTGACCTGCAAATTACTTAATAGCACTACTGCCAGCAGAGATACCGGTCCCAAGGAGACATAACCATGATATACTCTTCTCCGGGAATGGTACTCCATGGTTCTGACCAGGCGGATCATCCCCTGCCTCGATATAAAAGATGGCAGAGTGGTAAAAGGAACTCATTTTGTGGAACTCAGGGACGCGGGTGACCCGGTAGAACTGGCCCAGCGATACAATGACCAGGGTGCAGACGAGGTCATATTTCTTGATATTACGGCCTCAAAAGAGAACAGGGGTACCCTTATTGACGTTATCAGGCGTGCATCGGACAGGTTATTCCTTCCACTTACCGTTGGCGGAGGTATCAGGAGCATTGACGATATCCATGCAATCCTCCGTGCCGGGGCAGACAAGGTGAGCATCAACACGAGTGCGGTCCACGACCCTGACCTCATCAGTCGTGGTGCACAGCGGTTCGGTACCCAGTGCATTGTACTCGCGATGGATGTGCGGCGAAATTTCACCCCGAACCCGGAAGGGACGCCCGTCGTGCTCCCTGACGGCAGTACCTGCTGGTACGAAGTGGTCATTTACGGGGGGAGCAGGCCTACCGGGATCGATGCAATTAGCTGGGCAAAAGCAGGAGAAGAAAGGGGTGCAGGGGAGATCCTGCTCACCAGCATGGAAACTGACGGCACAAAAGGTGGTTTTGATATTCCCATCACGGCCTCCATTTCAGACGCGGCCGGTATCCCGGTCATCGCGAGTGGCGGTGTCGGGACCTATGAACACTTCTACGACGGGTTTACCCGGGGCAAGGCCGATGCCTGCCTTGCCGCATCCGTGTTTCACTACGGTGAAATGACGGTCCAGTCTGTCAAGGAATATCTTGTATCCCGGCAGATCCCCATACGGATCTGAGGTCAATCTCGAACGCGGCAACGGAGTGGTCCAGATCAAACGCGTTCAGCACGGCGGGATGGATCTCGCCAAATACTCCTGCTTTTTTGCCGGCCACGATGATATCGCCCCGGCGCCCGTCAATAAACGCCGGGTCAGCTGATTCCTTCACCGTATAGCCTAGCGAGAGCTCGTGGAGCACCGCATCGGCCGATGCATAGGCTTCCGAGAAATCTGCATCCCTGTGGGTGCTGACACCTGCGGCCTGCTGGTAGGTAAGGCAGGAGTTTACCACGTCACCAACGGTGAAGAGGCGCTGCGGGAGTTCCCGGTGCCGGTTCATGGTCAGGAATTCAAGGAGGAGGGGGAGGAGGTCTGTCCTGACCACCGTGTTCTCGATGCTGATCGGGTGCATGACATGGAGGGCTCCCGGGCAATCCATCCGCTGCATTTTCTTATAGAGGACATCCCCACTCGTCAGTGTAAACGGCATCACTTCGAGGTAACCAAGGCCACAGAAGGCCTCGCGGACAAGGGCAGCCCTGACCTGGACTGGGTGAGGTTTCCCCACCGTGAAGGTATCAGGCGGCAGGTCCTGGATCTTGTCATATCCATACGCGATGGCGACATCCTCAAAAAGGTCCCAGTCATGCATGATATCCGCCCGGTAACAGGGTACCTGCACGTTCACCCTGTCATCACCCGACGGCCTCGCACCGAACCGCATCTTCTCAAGGAGCGAGGCCATTGTTGCCGGGGTCAGGTCGATGCCGAGAAGACGGGAGCATTCCTGGACGCTGACAATACGCTCTACGGGAGCAAGGGTCGGGGTCTGCACACCACCTATCTCAACGCTTTCAATACTCGCTCCTGCTTCAGCCATTGCCGTGCAGATAATGTTGACCGCGACACTGACGGCCCGCTGATCGGTCCCGGTCGTATCAAGGAGGATATTCTTCGTATCAATGGTCACGCGTGTCCGCTCACCGTTGATGATTGGGGGGAACGAGAGGACATGGTCGTGTGAGTCCACAATCAGCGGGAAAAGAGTGAAATCTTTGACAATTTTCGCGTAATCCCTGCCCTTCGGGTGCTTTTCGAGGATCTCATCCATCGTCATCCCCTCGGTATAATCGAGCGGGATAAACTTCCTGCTCCTTGGCGATGCGATATAGTGAAACGGCTGCGTGACGGTGTCCAGATCGTGAATGCCGATCGCCACCTTGCTCCTGCCCCTGCCGACTGCCCAGTGGAGCGACTCCTGCAGGGACATGATGCTCATGATCGACTCGTCATCGAAGTCAACACCCCGTATAACTGCAGCACCGAGAACAGGACGGATATCTGCGAGTTTCGGGTCTATCGTAAGTGAGATCCCTGATGGCTTTACCGAGTAAACAGGCAGCCCGGTCTCGATCCCGAGATAGCCACGCATGGCCCGGGCGACACCTTCGGGTGAGAAGAGGTCGGGTCGGTCCGGGAAGAATTCCACGTCAGCATGATCTTCTTCTATCCGCTCCACGTCAGAACCGATGAATGCGACCTTGTCAAGGATCGTCTTCCTGTCGGTCCGGGTGAGCCGTTCGAGGTACTTATAAGGGAGGGTGATAACGGCCATTTCAGACACCATCCTTTGTGATGCGAAGTATCGGCGTCTCACGGAGGAACGCAATATCACTCTGGTGGAGGTACCGGAGGTCTTTCAGCCCGAGCCGTAGCATCGCTATCCGGCTCACACCGAGCCCCCATGCAAGGACCGGGTAATTAATGCCGAGCGGGGCAGTGACTTCCTCGCGGAATACACCAGCGCCGCCCATCTCGATCCAGCCGAGACCCTCGACATAAACTTCGGCGTCAAGGCTGGGTTCGGTGTAGGGATAATAGGAGGGCTTGAACCGCACGCCGGTAAAGCCCATGCGGTGGTAGAACTCGCGGAGGATTCCGAGCAGGTTTCCGAACGTGACGCCTTCGTCCATGACAACCCCCTCGAGCTGCTCGAACTCGGCAAGATGGGTAGTGTCGATGGTTTCACGCCGATATACCCTGCCGATGCAGAACGCCTTGATCGGAGGATTAGGGTTATTCGCTAGGTGCTGGATCGAGACACTTGTTGTGTGGGTCCGCAGCACACATTGCTCAGCCTTCTCCTCCTTCCAAACCCCACCCCAGCCGGTCGAGGATGTATTTCCACCGGAGATATGCATGGCTTTTACCTTCTCATACCCTTCAGGAAGCGGGAGGGTTTCCCGGAGGTAGAACGTATCCTGCATCTCGCGGGCCGGGTGGTCCTGCGGCTGGAAGAGGGCGTCGAAATTCCAGAAGGACTGCTGGACGATCCCACCATAGAGCTCCTCGAATCCCATCTCGAGAAGTATCTCCCGCATTTCGGCGATGATCCGCTGGTAGGGGTGGACCTTGCCGGGATACGCTTTCTTCGGGAGCTTGGTCACATCGTATTTGCGAAGATTGAGGTCTTTCCACTCACCTGATATAATCTGCTCCCTGGTGAGGGTACCGGTCTCTTTGCGGAGGTCGAGGCCTTCCTGAACAGACGCGAGCCCTTCAGGTGTGATCCAAATTATATAGCGGACGGTCTCAACCTCCGAAAGGAGACCGCGCTTGACAATATCTGTTGTCGCCGTGTCAGTGGCAGAGGGATTTTTTAATGCATATTCATACGCTTCGGTGGATGCACCAGTCGTCTTGACAATGGAGGTACCTTCAACTTTCACAAGGCCTTTCTTTCTCAACTGGCCGAATCCGATCCTGAATGACTCAAGTTTCTGTATATCAGCCAGGGTTGTTCCCGGCCCAATCTTCTCTAATAGTTGCGTCTCGGGAAGCCCTTCTTTTAAGTAGACCTTCCCTTCACCGGTATACGCGAATTCCTTTGCAACAACCCTCTCAACCGTGGCAAGCCCCCTGTCCTGGGCGAGGTGGGCCCACTGTACCACGGCCTCGGGAGTGGCATCCAGCAGGCCTGCAAGATGCGGGGCATCAGCCTTCTTTTCTTTTTCCAGTGTTGCAAGCAACCGCTTCTCGTTCTGCGTCAGTTCTGCCATTATCACACCCGTATCATATCTGCACACGCGTCCATCTTCTCCCGGAAGTCTTTCTGGAACGCCACCACCCGCTCGGCAGTGTCCTTCTTGCACTGCCCGCAGGTGACCTCCCCGGCCGTGCATTTCCTTCGTATCTCCGCAAGTTCTGTATCGTCCGTTACCATGTGGAAGAGGTTGAGGAGGAATATCGAGCATTTTTCCGGCTCGCCGCCAAGGCGTTTCTGCTCTTCAAGGGTCATCCTTCCGCCGGTGATCCCGCTCATCACCTTCTTTCTCACCGTGGCCTCGGGCTCGTAGAAGGAGATGATACTCTCGGGGATACTCGAGGACATCTTCCCGCCGGTAAGACCGGGCATGAAGATATGGTACGTGGACGAGGGGGTGTAGAAGGCAAACCCGCCGTGTGCCCGCTCGATCTCCCGCACGGTTGCGGCAACGTTCGTGCACTGCGCTCCCTTGATATCAACATGCCCTGCATATTTCTTTGCATGAGGGAATGCTTTCCTGACCGCCTCGAGCGCTTCCTCCGGTGCATTTTTGGAGCGGACACTGATGTAGCCGTCCCGCTCCTCAATCGTGAACATCCTCATCTTGTGGGCGATCCCCCGGGTAAGCCGGATATGCGGGTCCTGGTCAATCCCGACGGGCACCAGCGTCGGTGCCGGCTCGCGGTCGATTTGCGGGTAGAGGATGTCGGCCACCTGCGTAATCACGCTGTCAGCGTGGGCAAGGTCGGTATCAGCACCAAAACCGTAAATTGCCGCAAGTTCCGAGAAGTTCACCTTGGTCGCCGCCTCGAATGCAAGGTCCTTGAGCCGGTCGTTTCTGCTCTGGAAGTAGGTCTGCCCTTCAAACCCCAGCGCGTAGAGACAGGAGAGGTACTCCTTCCCAAACTCGTTGCATTTTTCCCATGAGAGGCCACGGACCGCATGGGCCTCCCGGTCAGCAATCGTGATGTACCCATTTCCACCCTGCCGGACATGCCATACGACCTCTTTCATCACCATCAGGTGGCCAAGATGCGGGTGACCGGATGGCATGAACCCGGTCAGGATATGAAACTGGCGGCGGTTGTGTATTGCGTCAGCGATTACCTGATAATCACGATGCCCGAGGACGATCCCCCGGCGGATAAAGTACGGGACTTCGGGCAGCTTAGCGATTGCGTCCCCAATCGGCGAAATGCCGAATTCGGAGAATGTTTTCTCGATCTCAAGCGAAGGCTGACTCGACCATGGGTTGATCTCCGGGGACATAACGGTGGGCACGGTTCCTGTGATATAGTTATGATGCGTATCGGATCATGTAGATAGTTCAGAGTTTTATCCGGGCAAATTCGATATAGTGAATGCCTGCAGTATGTACGCAGCCAAACAACATCTTCTTTTTCACACTGTGTGAGAGGCGGACCGACCGTGAAATGGTGCTCATCGGCATCGCACCCGCCGTGGCAACGGCATGGACGAGCATCTCCGAGTGGACCTTTGTACCGGTATACACCCTGAAATGATGACCGAACTTGTACCCGGTCTTCGGGGTATAGCCATGCTCCCGCAGGTCGCCGTAGACCAGCACCTTTTCCCCCATCTCCAGGTCTGAAATTGTTGCAATCTGCAGGTATTCGTCCCTGGTCACGGGTTTTCCCTCGCAGACAAGTGCCAGGGATCCTGCCTGCATCAGGTAAAGGGTCTCAAGCGACGACAGGACTAACCGTGTACGGTCAAATCGCATACCGAAAGAGCCTACCAGGGAGCCGGTTGAACCCGGGATTGGGGTTTCGGGAGATGGACACGGGGGGGGGCCGGATGACCCCTCCTGAGTACCCTGCCCGGGTATTGCCGTGGCGGCCCTGGATTGTTTGCCGGGCTGCAGTTCTTCCGGCGGGGGGACACACCTCGTATCGTCCGGGACGGACAGGACTGCAGATCTTCCACATAACGTACCTTTCAATGGTCCGGGGGTGACAGGCGGTCCGATCTCCGGGAGGGACGGCACCTTGATCTCGTAGTAGGTGAGCTCATTTTCATCATCAACCACGGCGAGAACGTGCTGTTTTCTCATATGCGCAGATGCGGAAAACTCCCGCACCAGTACGCCGAAATCGATCATGTCACGTTCTGACAGGACACGGACCATGTACTTTGACTGCCCGGTACCAGGCCGTTCCCCCCGGCGAAACACCCTGAAATCATGGGGCCCGGTCTGTACCGCATACCCCCTCTCGCGGAGGTCCCGGTACACGAGGTAACTCCGCAGGAAGTTGGGTTCTGTTGTAAACGCAGACAATAGCCGGTCAAAATCAAACCCCGGGATTTCAATACGGTTCCGGTGGATGAGATAGAGCGCCTCAACCGGGGCAAGACGGAGCTGTGAGCCATCCTTCTCAGGCCTCCCATACCCGCTCTGCTCGTAGAGCACCCTCGCATCTTTTCCAAGCCGGACTTCCTTGCCGTCGAACTGCGCTTTCACGTTCTATATGGATACGTTGTTTTCCTTTATAAGTGACAACACCGCCGGGAACACGTTCACCGCTGCCCGGAATGCGGGATGTACTTTTTTCCAGGGCAATTTATACGGTTTTGGTATTCCCTGCCCGTATTCCCGGACAGTGGACCAACAACCAGCCATATCCAAGGCATTTATTCAGACGGTACCAGGCATTCCGCATACATTTTATCCTGCACCCGGCCAGAGTCATCACCAGGGACTTTCGGAGTCCCGGGTCGCATGAAGATACCCAAGAAGCCCGAGCGGGGCATGAGTTGGCATGTAATCCACCTGGAAATTGTAATTACGGCTGATATAATCAAGAAACCGGGGATTGGGAGGCCCGCTTATGGGAGGGAGATGAAGTTCCATCTCTATCCGGCGTATCGGCCCAAGATCTTTTGGGTCTATCAGCCACTCTGCTCCTTCACAGTCACATTTAAGAAAATCGCAACCCCCCGTCATGCCGATAATCGTTTTCAATGAAACGGTCTGCATGTCCTTGCGTACTCCGTCCCAGCTGATGCCCTGAATATTCCCACCCCCTAATGCGCATTCCAGCACGGTGACAGAAACATCGTTCAATTGGATATTTTGTTGCAGGATCTCGCTGGTGAGAGGCTCTACCGCATAAACAAATGAAGAATAATATGCCGCCCTGATACAGAAAGCCCCGACGTTTGCACCAATATCAACGACGATATCGTCTTTTCTGATATCGGAAAACCGGTACTCGGGGACTTCGTAAATCTGGCGGTAACCGGTGGGGACATTCATAAACCGGATATTGTCCCGTGTACTGATGGTTGAGAGTTCTTGTCCTGGTTTAGAAAACTCTTTCTTACCCACCAGATCCGGAAGAGAAGTTCCGGTTTCAGCCATTTCCAATGACATCGTTCGCGGACCCGCACCACATAGGTCTAGTCTCCTGCCAGTTTGATTGCCTGTTTCTCCTTAATGAAGGTCCCCACCTGGTATTCAGAAAATGCCTGCCTGAGTTCCTCCTGTGTATTCATCACAATTGGGCCACCCCAGGCCACAGGCTCCCCGAGAGGTTTCCCGGAAAAAAGCAGGAACCGCAATGGACCGGTATGAGAAACGGCGTTCACCTCATCACCATCACCAAGGAGCAGCAGGTCACGGTTTCCAACGGGAGTCCCGGGGATATCCCCGAATGTCCCGGTCCCTCCGGTCACATACACTACAACAGTATCTCCTTTTCTTGTGGGACAGGTGAATTTGGCCCCTTCTTTCATGCTGATATCAAAATAAGACGGGGACGTGACAATATCCTGCACCGGGCCCCTGACCTCCCCAAATTCACCACTAATGACCTTTACGGATACGCCCGGTACTGGTGTCATAGTTGGGATCCGGGGTTCTTTTACTTCCTGGTAACGGGGAGCCATCATCTTATGGGACTTTGGCAAATTCACCCAGAGCTGAAATCCCCCCATTCTGCCATGTACGGGCTTCGGCATCTCCTGGTGGATAATCCCCGACCCGGCCGTCATCCACTGGACATCCCCGGCACTGACAACCCCTGCATTGCCCATGCTGTCCCCGTGTTCAACATTTCCCTCGAGCATATAGGTAACCGTCTCGATCCCCCGGTGCGGGTGCCACGGGAACCCGCGAAGATAATCCTTCGGGTTATCGCCGGCACGAAAGTCATCAAGCATCAGGAACGGGTCGAAAAGCGGGACTTCCCCGTACCCGAATGCCCGGTGAAGATGTACACCGGCCCCTTCAATTGTTGCATATGCCCTTGAATACCTGCCTGACACGTCGCACCTTTACCATACAGGACAACGGTATTGTAATCCTATGAATTTTTGTATTGATCCCCCGGTTTGTTTGGTTGTTGCTGGATAACCAACCTCAACATATTCACTATCCGGAACGGTTCATTCCCCTCTCCCGTAATGCATGGTAAAAAGCGTAATATATTCATCGGCATAACAGTTTGAATCGCATAGGAGGGTAAATTCCGGGCCGAGCTGAGAGTGAAACAGATCATTCCACTGACTTCTCAGCATATGGTAATCCGTTCGCACCCCTCTTGCCTGCGTCATCATAGATACCAGTTCTGTCATCAGGAACGAGTCCACGCAGTCGGTGACCACATC
>JAPKXR010000286.1 GCA_026394715.1 Methanomicrobiales archaeon
CGTGAACTGGTTCACGGCGAGCCAGTCGTTATTCTCCGGATTTTCAAAGTCTGCGAGTTTGACGCGGTTACCAGCGATAGATCCATCCGGTCGCTGGTATTCGACTTCGACACCTTCGACCAGCATCTTATGGAAATTCCTGTTATTGATTGCGAGCGAAGGAGAAGTGGGGATTGTTACTTTCCGGAATGCATCGTCGAGAGCATCAGATGGGATTGATGTGTTCAGCTTTCTGATTGCGTGGTTGAGACGTCGTTGAAGGATGTATTCATGATAACTGGACCTTTCTGCCCGGGCCTCACCAGGTGCGATTTCAGGACCGAAAATGACTGAATAATGAAGATCACTGAGCCAGGTGAGAGCTGCCTCTTCGATGTGAGATTCTATTATTCCATGCATGCTAAAAGTCCTGTGCGGAAAGCTTGGAAACTGGTAGAACGATTCTGCTCAGGAACCATGAACGGAGATATCATATTGGCGACTTCGATTTTTGGCATACCTGCCGGATAATATCCGTGTCGTTTTAATAGGCCCTCCAATACGCTGGCTGTATTTTGGATTGAATCCGGATATAAATAAGAAGATTTCGTCCCAAGGTGCTTTGGAATTCTCGGAAATGCAGAGGATAGTGCATCAATATCTCCAAAAAACCAGGATTCTAGTTCTTCAATAAGTATCCTATTGATAACCTGAAATTTACTATTCCTCTCATCTGGTGCCGTTTTCGTAAAGAGACCTGAAGATTTTGAAATATCATCTAGATGTTTTTTGAGTATGTGGCAATCCTCTCGATCTTTATCAATTAAAATAACAATAATGGAGTCATTCTGTATCCAACCGCGATATCCCCGGAGTCTGTTAGGCAATTTATTTAATAAATCCTGTTTTCCCTGAAATACATGGACTGCGAACGAAATATCGGGATTAAGAATCTTTGGAACTATATTTAACAGGACACACTCTATAGATGGTTCCTCAACGAGAAATTCAAAATGCATGTTATCCCTGTTCCGGAGGTAAAGTTGTTTGCCGACTGTGTTTCGGACCCCCGGAATTGATTAATGGATCGCCCACTTCGAAATATCCTTCAATCCATAGTTGCCCTAATAACGCACCATTTTCAATAAAATTTTGTATTCCCCGCATATCGCATGCCCGTTTGGCCTGGGTGAATCCCTGGTCATTTCGATATAACACCCATAGTTCTGTTGCCTTCAACCCATTTACAAAAAATGGGGAATGAGTGGTTACGAATAACTGTGAGTTGGAAGAGGAATTTCTGAACTCTTCGGCTAACCCGGGTAATAAACGAGGATGTAAATAATTTTCAGGCTCCTCAATTCCAATTAACTGGGGGGGGTTTGGATCATGCAGAAGTGTCAAGTATGATAGCATTTTTAGTGTCCCATCCGAGGAGAATTTTGCAAGAATGGGGCGTTCAAATGGGGCATCCTTAATTTGTAGTAGCAGACGGCCATCTTTTAATAGTTCGGCCTCGACATTCTCGAGCCTTGGAATCCGTTTTGACAGGATGGCCAGAATTAGGTCTAATTGATCGTTATGTTGTTCCTTAAGATACTGAATGACATTCGGGAGGTTATCACCTGACGACGTAAGCCTTTCCTGAGGCCCCGCTTCAGGTACACCCCGTGTCGCGTCGGCACTCAAATAGGAAAGGTGCCAGTCTGAAATAAATCGCCTTAATGCACTAATTCTTGGATGTTTAGCAAGTTGACCAAGGGTATTCACCGCCAGCATTTCCGGGGAGGCAAGGGTCTCTTCGATACGTTGGTCCTGTTCTTCAGGCATATCTCCAGTGATTACTCCACCGGAACCATTTTTGAAATCCAAAAATCTGAAGGGTTTTCCTATGGACCCTCTTCTCCATTGCAACCATTCTTCAGCGATATACGGCCCTTTAGGTCCTTCGTCAATTGCGATATGGTATGTAATTATTGGTGTATCTTTTTTCTCGCGGTATTTCAAATCGATTTCGATTGGGCCATCTGACCCCCGGGTACGTAATTCTTTAAATCTCCCTCTTTTATCCCAGGCTTTTTTCAATCCAACGGTGAAACATTCGGACAAAAATGCAAAAACATCAAAAATGGTAGATTTACCACTGCCATTCGGACCTAATAAAACAGTTAAAGGAGTTATTTCTTTTAATTCAAGATTGTGAAGAGCTCGATAATTTTTCACTCGTAAATATTCAATACGAGGAACGGAATCTCGCTTAGGATATTTAATAGCCATGAAAAATTCTCCGGATATCGATGTAGTGGTATATCAAATTTCTTCTAGATAATATATTTGAATAAATCCTATTATCCACTCTCTTCAGTTCCTATATTGATTTCACCAGACATGAGTTTCGGCAGCAACGAATCACGGAGGGTGATGAGGGTTTGTGACTCCTCCTCATTATTTTCTATTGTTTGATCGATTGGAAAAATCAGATCTTCAAATCTTTTTATTACCTGATGAGGGGGTGTAATACATTCTATTGAATTGAAATCGGTCTTTCCAATAGAACCAAACACAGTCCCTTCTGATTCAAAGACATCAAATTTTTCTTTCAACGAAAGCATCTGATAATAAGTAAACGATCGACTTCCCATCTTATGGCGGATAGCTGCAACCCCCCGACCAATGCAACATTTCTCCTGTGCCATATTCACATCTCCCACAGGAGCACGAACACTGACTAATGTATCACCTACTTCGGCAAACCGAGTTG
>JAPKXR010000151.1 GCA_026394715.1 Methanomicrobiales archaeon
CAATCCTTTACAGTCGATTGAACAGATGTCCTATCTCATCTTCATGAAACGCCTGGAAGACATGGACGCCGTTGAGGCGAAACGGGCTACGGCAAAGAGGCAACCATATGCATCAATTTTTACCGGGCACGAGAACTGCCGGTGGTCACACTGGAAACATTTATCCGCCGAACAGATGCTAATCCATGTCCGGGATATCGTGTTCCCCTTTATTAAAACGATTTATAACGGGGAAAAAACGCTGTTTGCTACCCACATGAAGGATGCGGTCTTCATGATTCCGAAACCTTCCCTGCTCCAGGAAGCCGTTGGAATCATTGACGACCTGAATATCACCGCCCAGAACCGTGACACACAAGGGGACATTTACGAGTATCTCCTCCAGCAAATAAGTACATCCGGTAAAAATGGTCAGTTCCGGACCCCTCGCCATATCATCAGGATGATGGTAGCTCTTGCCGATCCGGATATCAATGACCGGATCTGTGACCCTGCATGTGGTACGGCCGGGTTCCTTGTCAATGCATACGAGTACATTATCCGCCGGTACACAAGTCCTGAAATGGTCGAGGTGGACGAGGACGGGGAAGCGTATAACCTCATAGGCGACAGGATCACCGATCCAAAGCATTGGGAGAAACTCTGGACCGATACCTTTTACGGCTACGATTTCGATTCGACCATGGTGCGGATATCCCTCATGAACATGGTCCTTCACGGGATCCGGGCTCCCCAGGTCCAGTTGACGGACACACTCTCGAAGGGTTACCATGAGAAGGAGCGTTACACTATTGTCCTTGCAAATCCACCGTTCAAGGGCAGCATCGATAAAACCGATATCAATGACATCCTTTCCCTGCCGACTACCAAGACCGAACTCCTCTTTGTCGAACGGATGATGGTGCTCCTCCAGACCGGTGGGAAATGTGGGGTCATTGTCCCGGACGGGGTCCTGTTCGGGAGCTCGAATGCTCACAAAAAACTCAGGGAACTCCTCCTCACAAAATGCCAACTGGAAGGGATCGTTTCGATGCCATCCGGTGTATTCAAACCCTATGCAGGAGTATCAACAGCCGTCATGGTTTTTACCAAGGGAGGCAGTACTGATAATGTCTGGTTCTACGATATGGGGTCAGACGGGTACTCCCTTGATGACAAGCGGACACCAATCGATCGCAAAGGAGATATCCCGGATATCATTGAACGCTTCAGGAAGAGAAAAGAGGAGAAACCGGCTGATCGGACTAAAAAGTGCTTCTATGTTCCCATCAGCGAAATTAAGGAAAATGGGTATGACCTTTCTCTTTCACGGTACAAAGAGATCATCTATGAGGATATTTCGTACGAAAAGCCGGAAGTAATCCTTCAGAAGATAGAGGACCTGGAAGACCAGATTAAAGAGAATATTAAGGTGTTACGGGCGTTATTGCCAAAATAAATGGTTTCTTTTTCGGGCAGAATGTTCGCTCTGTCCGCTCACATCAGGCCAGGGTCTATAACCCGAAGATTTGATATCACACCAACCAACTCTATTGTAATGGACCCCTTTGAGCCGAAGTTGTTGCCCCTTACATCCATCTCCTGGGAAGAACATATCGAGAAATTAGGCAAAGCCAACAGGGCTCTATCGAACTATGATGGAAAATTATCTGGAATTATCAACCAGGACCTCCTTTTTGTCACCACTGGCTACCCAGGAAGCCCTTACCTCATCACAAATTGAAGGGGTGACACAGGCATCGTTTGATGATTTCCTCGAATACGAAGCCGATATAAAACAAAACAGACGCCAGAAGGAGGCTATGTGGTTATCGATTTCAAGTCTGGTGGAAAACCCAACGACATCACAAAAAAGAGCCTGCCTGAAAATATTCAACTCAACCTGTACGCCATGGCAATTCGGGAGAAGTATGGAAAACTACCGGTTCGTGCGACCTTGTTCTACATAAAGGACAATACCGTGGTTGACTACCAACCGACCGAAGATTCGATCAGGGCATTTTCTGAAAGCCTGAAAAAGATGCTTGCCGCCATTTACAATGGAGAATTCCCCGCACTCCCAAATTATCAGCGGTGCAGCTGGTGCGCTTATGGGAGTCTGTGTGAGGCACAGGAGAAAAGTGGTGAAGGTGGAGGGGAGTAATTTTTGAACATTTTATTGTTGATGATTCCTTGACTGATATTCCGGTGCCCTCCTGGTTACCAGGAATAATTCCCGATGAGATCGTTTTCCATCTCGTTTGGTTGATGGGGAAGGACATAGTATTCTCAAATAGAGTTGGAAAACATCAGGTCCTTATCATCCATGGAATTTGTTATTGTTCAGGGTAATTGGTTTTCTTCTTTTTTGCATTGATAATATTGCGGATGTCAGCCAGGCTATGGGCTTTTTTAAACCGGGCCACATTTTTATTATTCTCTATTCTGTGTTCTGTCCCGCAGCACCGGTGAGTACTAATTTCAGTGTAAATCTTAACAGGGCAATTTGAATCGGGGTTATAATGCGGTTGTTTTTCCTGGCCATGTGCCGTTATCCGGGATAACCGATGTGTGCGATAAAAATGATCCAGCATACTGTTACTTGCAGAGGACTACCTGTTTAATTTTCCGATGTAGACGCCGCAAAAAATGATCCTCTTCACATCCCTTTCATTCAGCATAGCCCGGTGGAATGTCCTCAAAATCAGTCCATGTAAACCAGTCTCGAATCTGCAATATCTCTGCCCATTCAGTGGCAATTGAGATAGAAGGAACTTGCCGTACACCTGGTGAATCCCTTTCTTTTTAGAAGGGCAATAATCCTGGTTGCAGGGACCCCGGGGATTTTTCCACTCATACCGGGACATCCACGGTCGTTTAGTTGATGAGGTGTGCCTGGGGAATCTTCTCTCCCGATTCGATGCGGTCATCGAGATGGAGACGGATCGCATCACAGATAGTATCAATGACTTCTTCATTAGGTCCCGCCCTGTGAATAGCATCCCGAAAGTTCCGGGCAGAATGCAGTGTAGCCAGCTTCATCTTTTTCTATTACGGCAGAAAAACGAAAAATTGTGCATGCGGTAACCACCCATCTTTACTCTTTGGTAAGTATATCGTATCAGCTAATGCAATAACGTAGTAATCGTCCAGTGGGGTGGCTGAACTCTCGCACTCATAGTGCAGATCTGTTCCTGAAATATCATTGTCCAGAACACAGCCCCCTCAAACGAAACAGAGTTCAAGGGGTATATAGACAGGCGGGTGGATGAAAAAGTCGCTAAATTTGGTTAGATCCCGGTTTAAAATCAATCCAGAGACCAAAATGCATTTCTTCTTTGTCAAATTCTATTTTGTGACTTTCCACGGTTCCTGTAGGTTCAACGCAGAGGGGAAGAGTTCTTCATGCAGAATGATGGCACGTATTCCATCATGTATTCCTGGCCTGTTTAACTACCCACACGTTCTCGCGAAGAGCCCAAAATACCCCCTTTTTTCAAAGTTCCCAACGAAAACTCCTCTCTTCCATACCATTTGCCGGGTATGAATAGTTCGCTATACAAATTCCGGCATCACATCATGGGACTCACACCGGCCATCCGCCACGCCACGTTCGGCACCAGCATCTCAAACCGTGCTCCCTTACCCGGCTCACCCGTCTCTGTTATCGTGATGCCTGTCATGGAAAGGATCTCCCTGGAAAGGGCTAAACCGAGCCCGGTATTCTTCCCAAAGCCTCGTTCGAAGATCTTCTCCTTCTCCGTGGCAATGACACCCTCACCATCGTCCTCGCATACAATGACCTGGTCATCACCGGATTCCAGGGAAGAGAACCGGATCGTCGTAATCTTCCCACCGTACCGCACCGCATTATCCATCAGGTTGTAAAACACCTTGAGAATCAGCTGGTCAGCGAAAACTTCCATTCCGGTAGTGAGATCGTTCGTCACCATGATCTCTCCAAGCGGGGCTTCCTTCGCCGCGGTCTCAACAAGTGTGCGGCAGTCCTGCCATGCAGGGGCATTGACACCGATCTCCTCGTAATCCCTGGTGAACTGTATCATGGAAGAGATGCGGGAACTTGCCTTCACTATCCGGGAGAAATAATCCTCCAGTGCGGGATCAGGGACTGCCCGATGTAATAACTCAAGAAACCCGTTGATGGACATCAGCTGGTTGTTGATGTCGTGCCGGGTAATGCTGGAGAGGAGGGTGAGCTGGTTATTGGCTTTATGAAGCGACACCTGTACTGCCCGTATTCTGATAAAGGCATCTATTCGTGCGATTA
>JAPKXR010000161.1 GCA_026394715.1 Methanomicrobiales archaeon
GGATATGCGGGTAGGAATAGACCTGGTGAAGCGGAGCGTGATGTCCGCGGAGCGGTATGGACGTTCCTCGGTTACCGAAGAGGATATCACGACTTCATTTGAGGCATCCGGATATTTCGTGACAGACCGGGTTGTGTGTGAAGACTAAAAAAATTGGTAACGTATGTTAATACGAACGGTGCAATGGTGACACCGAACGCAAAGGAACCGGATAATAATACAGTGAAATAACAATATTCAACGCCCTCCCCGATTGAAATAACCGGACGGACATGGGCCAGGTCCCTGGCATCGAGCCGCCTGATATCCCGTTTATCCCCGTCGAGTACCGCGTCAATATCCTCATTCAGCAGGATAAACCCTTGTTCACCGGGGTCAGAATGGATCTCCAGCCTATCTTTCTGAATGATACCGAATTTACCGACTCCGTAGTCCAGTTTGGAAGTGCGGGTCCCCCGGATACCATTGGAAACTTCATCAGGCGAATTCCCTGATAATCCGAAAATTGGCCGGAAAGCAGAAGCGAACCGTGAATGCAGGGGTACCATCAGGCCACCCCCTTAGATATCGCCCGCTGTTGTGCTTTTGTTGAGGCTGGTTTAGCCTTCCTTTGCAGCCGCTTCCTTTCCCTGTCTTTTTGCTGGATAACGCCAAGATTCCGCTCCCTGTATGCCTTTTTCCGCAGAAGATAGGCGGCATGGTTACGTTCCCGCCATATTTTCCACCTCGGAATAGCGGCGTTCCGGGCCTTTACAATCTTGATCGCCGTACTGATCGTTACCGTCACCGTTGTCATTTTCTCTTCCACCTCGGGCTTGATGAGGACCCGGCATGTTCCCATAACTCATCGCGGTTCATGTACCGGGTAATCCATAATTTTTCCTTGCTATACACCACGGAGGTCACTTGACGGCCCGTGATCTGCACACCCGCAAGAGCCATAATCCCCCATAAAATATCATCGCGGGCTGCGAATGTTTTACCAGAAAGGAACGCCGGAAGGTGTTGTCTTACTTCTTCCGGGGTCATGGGACCACCCCCATACGACCAGTCCCGTTGCATACCTGGCACGGTTCGGGAAGTTTCTGTTTCCGGAAGAGCCGCCCCGTCCCGCGACAGGCTACGCAATCGATCTCCCGGTAGTAGCGGACCCGGCGGGGGAAGTCTGCCCTGGTTGTCATGCCTTCACCAGCTTACATTTCGTTTTCGAACTTCTGCCGTAGTGATCGCATTCCATATGGATTACATCGCCCACGAACGGAATTTCACCAAAATTCCATGTCTCGTGGTGCCGCGTCCTGCACCTGGGGCACTTCCATGGAAACGAATTCCTCAGGTGGTCGTTCATGGGGTTGTCCTCTGTGCCACAACGGATTTGGTAATCTCGTTAAGGATTACACAATCCATACTCGCAACATCAAGTTCTGCAAATATCTCAACCTTGCATGAAGAATCAGGGTTTGGAAATAGCCAAACCGTTCCTGTTATTTCCGTGTCGTTTTCCCATGGTTTGAGAAATGCCCGGAGTTCTTTTACCGTTGTCATAGAAGCGCCCCTTTTGTTTTTTGCATGTTCATAAGCCTGGCATTGTTGCGTTCACGTGCTGCGCATGAAGGGTAGAGATACAACGAATGTACCTGGTCCCAATAACCGTTAGGTGCACACGAGCCGAAGATAAGACATTTATCCGTCATCCGTCTACACCGCCTTTCACGGAGCCGACAGCCCGGGTTTCACGGTCGTAGCATTGCTGACATAAACGCGTCCCCGCCTCCCGATCATGGAACACTGCTTTATCGAAGTTGCAAACCGAGCAACGGCCGATGTCTTTTGATATCCTCACCATCCGGCTGAGGACGATAATTCCCGGGAGAGGTGGGGCCTTGGTCCGCTCCCTCCTCTTCGCTGCTTCGAAACATCTCTTGCAAATCCTGATCGCCGTCTTATCTTTTCTGGCGTTCCGTGCCGGCGTAACTTTCTCGATATACTCAGCACCACTCCTGCCACACGCGGTGCATTTCAAATGGCGATCAGAATGGTCAAGCGGTTTGAAGTCCAGGAACGAGATCTCAATCCCCCTTGTCTGCAAGGGGGGCATGTTTCCTGCTGTATTATGCACTTTTCTAGCAGTTGTAAATGGTTGCAGGCACGTGTTTCGGGGATCAGGCGGAGTTGGTTCCGGGATCTGAGATATTATAGCAGATTTTAGATCTGACTTGCCTGCAATTTCAGAATCAGAGAGGCAGAGAGGTATATTATTTTGTGCATCGTCATGGGGCCCCATACATTCCAATTTGCAGGCAACTATACTATCACTCACACATAAGTGTGTATAATCATCCTTAGTTTGCAAATTAGCAGCCGTAACATCCGTTGAGATGTTACCTGCAGTTGCAGGCAAGTCAAAATTGTCACCAACACCAACGTGTGTGTAAGAATCGTTTGTTTCAGAAATAAAGGTCTCTGGGTTGTTTTCAATAGTTACGGAATTCGTTCCTGCAATAATCGAATTGCAGCCCGGTTGTTTTGATGACGTCGATGAGTTGTTGTTGTCATCTGATCCATCATCACCATCGATCCATACGCTCCCACCGGAGACCCATGCTCGAAACATCGAATGATCAAACGTGTAGGCGTTTCCCCGCCTCCGCATCGTAACACCGGAATATTCATCACCACTCATCACCGTCCTGTCCGTGTAAGAAATCGACGGGCACTTTTCCAGTAGTCCGGAATAGGTTACGCCGCGACTGGCGTACCCATGCAATAACTTGTAAACTGCATGATATGACAACCCGGTTGCTTTCTGCAACATCGGGATGGTAAACTCCGGCCACTTCTCTTTTTCAATTGTTGCGACCAGGTCGGATTCCTTCTTTGTCAGCTTTGTCGCCTGGCCACCGGTTGTGCCGTTCAGAAGGCCATACAATTTTACAGCATCGGCGAAATCCTCCCGGGTGGCGATGATATACGGCACTCCGCCCGCCTCAATCCGTTCCCGCTGCTGAAACCTGATCACGGCATTTGACTTGATCAGGTCGAGTAACATCTCGGGGTTCCTCCGGTTGTCGGCCGCCTGGAATTTT
>JAPKXR010000046.1 GCA_026394715.1 Methanomicrobiales archaeon
GGCGGATCGGGAAAAGGGGTGGCGATATGATCAAGCGGTTCTCCCAGCGAAGAAAACTGCTCATCGGCGGCTGCATTTTCGCGGCTGTTGTAATTGGGGTGGCCTGCACCGGGATCACCCCGGCCCAGGCGGCCTCTTGCGAGGTATCGATGCAGGCATCCGGGGATCAGATGTTATCCAGTTCATCCGATTGGACCTGGACCGCGTCTGACGGGGACCTTTCGAAGACACCACCGCTCGGAATCGGGCAGGAAATCTTGCAGGGCGGATATTCAGGATCTGTCCTGGTATCCGGTCCCGGGACGTACTCAAATGATCGGTCATTGTCGACGGATGATATACTCGAGTTCTCGACAGGTCAGCAAGTGGACAACCAGGGACTTGGGATCCTCACTGAGTCATTGATGGTTTATTCATATGGTTCGCCTTCTGCTGGAGTCACTTGTGGAGCGGACTCGTTTGATGCTGATGGAACTAACCTTACCCGTCAGGCGTACTGCGAATATGCTGGTGCTTCGACGATGTTCATTACGGATGCGTTGAATTATCATTCGGCAGGTGGGATTAGCCAGGGTGACACCGAACTACCGGATTCGCTGGCGATGGATGTTTCCTCATTAGGTAATGGTTATGGAAGCTTTGCTGCAGGATCACGATCACTGATTGGCATTGGGAATACTTCGGCACTCGGGTATGTTCATACGACCTCGGAGAGGGTTGGGGCGGCCGGGGTGTTTACGATGAATGGAAAGGTGAGGTGGATCTCGTTTATTGGCGGGTAAAATTTTTGTAATTTGAAAAATATTGAATCGCATTTGAAAAAGGCTCAGGATAGAATTTTATTTTTTGTTCCACTCAACCATCGCAGTACCGGTCCGGGAAAAATAGAATAGGCCAACACTATTTTTTTCTGCGGAATTTTTTACCCTCTCCAATGAGCTTGGAAGCATCCGTTCTTTTTCATCGGGAGCTGTATCAACAATAATTACTGTGGGGATGACGCTCGCACCGAGAGATCGTACTTCGTCCCGATGAGCATCCAGTTTTAAAATGTCATCGATAATAGATTTCGGGTTAATTCGTTTATTCAGGTTTTCAGATGCTTTTACTTCTATTGCCATAAGCATCTTTTTGATAGTGTTTTCATAATTCCGCCTTCTCCAATCTCCATTAATTGAAGGTTTGAACAGGACTATATCAGGTATTGGTTCGAATCCCCCTTGAAAATCTGGGTGTTTATCTTTTCCATATTTTTTGAATAATTCTGAATTAGGGCTATCAATCCACATTTTTACATTCATACCAATCTGTTCAATTGGGACTTTTCCGTAGGTTCGAAAGCAATGATAGATCATAGCCTGGTAATGCAATTCCGAACCAAAAACAAGACGACATTCTTTGACGATTGATGGCCAGGTTCGTAAAAAAATATCCTTCGCATCATTTTGATTATTCATTCAATCTTAATCCGTTTATTGTACAATGGGCCGTATTCCCACTGATAACACTATGTGCAATCTGATTTTCCGGGGCGACAATTCAGTCATGGTTGATAGCGATCTGTAACAGAGTAGTAGTTGCCCTTCGGGATATAGATGATACCGGGAGGTCCTACCACCTGCCAATTCAAAAAAACCTATCCCCCCTTATCCTCAAGTTGTTTTGCGACCTTTTCGAAATCCTTGTCTTCCGTTTCTGCCTCATCAGCAAGCCTCCGGCGGGAAAATTTCTCATATTCTTTAATTGCCAGTTGTTGGGCGATCTCCATCGATATTCGTCCTGAATCCTTGAGAATATCCCTCTCGTTAAACTGAAGAAATGCATCCAGCTTTACTTTCCAGTCTCTCATATACATAGGCTGCCGCCTTTCAGCCTGCGATTCGGCATAATCGAGATACATGGTAACAATGCGGTTCAGCTGCCGGATTTCCTCTTCGTTGAGGTAATTTTTCGCAATCGTTACATCGCCCTTACGCACCTTTGCCCCTTTCCAACTTGTCAGACCCATATTGGGCTTACCAGAGTCGACGCGATCTGCGATAATTTCAGCGGCGGTATGATGTGAGATTGCCCAGTGCAACTTGTTCTGTGCTATTTTAAAAAATTCCTTTGTAAGTTCTGAATGGGGATCGTAATCAATTGATAATTTGAAAAGGTCGAGGATCTTCTGGTAAAACCTCTTTTCTGAAGCCCTGATGTCCCGGATACGTTCCAGTAATTCATCGAAATAATCCGTTCCGATTGCAGTACGGCCTTCCCGTAATCGTTCATCATCGAGCACGAACCCTTTAATCAGGAATTCCCGGAGATGGTCGGTCGCCCACGTCCGGAACTGTGTTCCCCGATGTGATCGGACCCGGTATCCTACTGCGAGGACCATATCCAGGTTGTAATACGATGTCCGGTAATTTTTCCCATCAATGGCAGTTGTCAAGTATTCCTTGACAACTGAATTATCCAGTTCTCCGTTCGCGAGAATGTTCCTGATATGGAGACTGATGTTTTGTTTTGTAGTCTGGTACAAATCTGAAATCATCGCCTGGGTCAGCCATACGGTCCCACTCTCCAGTTTCACCTCTATCCGGCTCTTCCCATCTTCGGTCTGGTAGAACAGGATCATTGAACTGGCTTCAGACGTTAGATCCGTATTATCCTTCATTATGTTGTCCCCTCCACGATCTTCCGCTCCTCCTCAGTAAGTCCGTACAGTTCGTACACCAGCTCGTCGATCTCCTTATCCGTCGCCGCAATCTGCCTCTTGATCATGGTCTGCTCCTGGTCGGTCCTGGCCCCGGGAAGCCGCTTGTTGAGATCGAGCATCCGCTCGACAAGGGAGACCATTTTGTCATGGCGGGCGATATCGGTGGGATCGGAGGGGTTGATGGTACGGGTTGGATGAGGAGTCAAAGAATACAAGAAAAAATGATATTGGGTTAACATGGCATTGCAGAACCGGGAACGTACCTTCGTACATCGACCTGCGCCCCGCTCTTTGCATTTCGTTCTGCGATGGTAAGAATTTCGTGGGCAACCTGCTCATCCACGTAATCCTCACCACAGTTGGTGCAGACCTGGGCAGGGACATCTTTTACGACAAGGGTCATTCCATCACGATCAAAAGTAACGGTTGTTGTGCCCTCTTTGGTATTCCCATGTTTGCAGATGACGCACTTCATGATGTTCTCCGGGTGAAATCTTCAGACCATGTATCCGGGTCTGGCTCGTATGCTGTGATAACAATTGCTTCACGATCTACATTATTGTATGCCATAACGACATGAAGCGGACGACCGTTTACCTTACCTGAAATAAGACAGCTGGGGTAAGGGGAGTCATCAGGATATTCTTCAATAATTGTTCCAAGTTCGAGTATTACATGAAT
The DNA here is from genome assembly GCA_026394715.1 of Methanomicrobiales archaeon. Classification (GTDB taxonomy): domain Archaea; phylum Halobacteriota; class Methanomicrobia; order Methanomicrobiales; family Methanospirillaceae; genus CAIKOD01. The sequence continues at coordinate 3,383 of JAPKXR010000046.1, forward strand.
ATCGGAATCCGAAATTTTCCGCTGGAACATCTGCCGTAATGCATGGATGCGGAATGTCAGATGCCTGTATACCGGGTATTTATTATCGTTCATTTCCACCCCCAGATTCTACTATCGCAATCTCCTCCTCCGTGAGCCCATAGAGCTCGTACACCAGCTCGTCGATCTCCTTATCCGTCGCTGCAATCTGCCTCTTCAAAAGGGTCTGCTCCTGGTCTGTCCTGGCCTCGGGAAGCCGTTTGTTGAGATCGAGCATTCGCTCGACAAGCGTGATCATTTTATCGTGGCGTGCGATATCTGTTGAATCAGAGAAGTTGATGATGCGAATTGGTAAATAACGAATAAATCTCGATTCTGCACTAAACCAACCACCCCGGAATGAGGAGGAAATTTGTCGTAAAAACCAATTTAATAAATTACTATTGATTAAACCAAGGATATATTCTCTCGAATAATTTACTGAAACAAGAATGCCATATCCACCAGCAGCACCACCGGGAAAAAACAAATCGCCAATTTTATCGAGAGAGAATGATACGTGAGCGATTAAATCAGGTGTAAATATTTTTGGTCGATCTATTACTTCTAATGCTTGATTTCGACCATACTGATACCAATGATCACCTTTGAACTTACCCTCCTCTCGATTCTCCAAATATTTTTTATTTTCAATCAAATAAGCCCAGGTTAATGGATAATTTGCTTTAAACTTATTTTCAGGAATCAGCTCCATTAAATTATTTTGTTTTTCATATGGGAATAAAATAAGGCGATTCGGTTTAATTATGGAATACCTTTTACCATCGCCTCCTTTAATTAGTGGATGAAATAGTGTATGCTCAACTTCGTATTCACGTTCTTGATGAGGTGAGTATATTTTGATAATTTTGTCATTTCTTGTGACCTCATTCACAATGTATATTTTATCAGCACTAGTTTTTATACCCTGGAAAATTCTTTCAGTCACATTTTCCAACTTGGTTGGCATTGATTTCAATTTATCAAATAATTTTGAATTCTCTCCTACCACAAAGTTCCATTCTACCGATCGAACCAGGTTACAGTCTAATTTACCTTCATTCTGTAAAGAAGGGTTACTTCGCCAATTGAACAGATTATCTACCTTTGTTATCGAAAATTCTGTTTGTGGGATTTTATTTAAAAATAATAGACAAGTGTAAGTCGTTGCATTTTCAAATACCTGCTGGTGCCCAAAATGGACAATTTCATGTATATTTTGGCCTTGAGAGATCAAATTCCGAAGTGGCTCTCCATATTTTGCATTGAAAAATTTATGTGGAAGAATAAATCCAAGTAATCCTTTTTTATCAAGGAGCTCTAGACCCTTTTCGACAAAAATCACGTAAATATCATAGTTCCCCGAATTAGCAGAAGAATAGTGTTTTTTATAAAATTCTATTTCAGCAGGAGCCCATTCTTTCATCGTCTGTATTCTGATATACGGTGGATTCCCAATCACCGCGTTGAATCCTCCACCCTTCATAATATCCGC
>JAPKXR010000145.1 GCA_026394715.1 Methanomicrobiales archaeon
GGTGGAATCCACGGAATCAGGAAGATGTGTTGAAATCCTGGTGCGAACTTCTTCAAGAGTCACCGGGCGGGTGATCTTTCTGAGCGTATAAGACAGTAACAGGTCGGTAGAATCCCGGTATATTTCTTTGATTGTTGTCTCATCGGTTACAGAGGTCATGCTCGTATAAATCACATGGTTATTGAATAATATAAAACGGATCCAACATGACGTCCCGCTGTCGATCATGTTCCAGGGGAATGATATTTTAATTCCACCATAACCAAATACCCTAACAGGAATATCCCATGCCCCCCGACTACATCGCCAACCGCGTCAGAAATCCTGGCAAGCGATATACCATCGGCGGACTGCAGGAAAGATACCTCACTCTTCACGATGCCATTATCAATTTGATGAAGGCGCCATTCGTTTGCTGTGAAAAGACATGGCATGTAATGAGAACGGGATTTCTCCTGCTGGGTGATATCCATGTCCAATAACGATAATATCAACTGGACGATGGTGATCCGTTCACGGAAAGGATGGTTTGACATTGATGTATCTGAAATTTGGCGATACCGGGACCTGATCCTCCTTTTTGTCCGGCGGGATTTTGTTGCATATTATAAGCAGACCGTCCTGGGGTCCATATGGTTTTTATTGCAGCCACTCTGATCGACGATTGTATTTACTGTAATCTTCAGCAGGATTGCGAATATTCCCACCGAGGGGTTACCCCCGTCGTGATCGATCCGTGCGGAGAGTTCGGAGTGGTAATCGGTCGAAGAGTTGATGATACGTTCACGTTATCGTATGCCAAGATCTATGAAAAACACTTTCAGGACTGTACATATCGAAATCCGTCTGTTTAGGAAGGGTCTTGATAAAGGTCATCCCAATCGTAATCTCTTGTTCTTATTGCTGACTTGTATCATTTGGTATTCCACCCCTTCGATCATAAGCGATACTTCAGGTGCCCGGACCTGAGTGACGATGAGGGGAAATTATTCCGCCGGGAGCGAGGAAATTAAACCCTGTCGGTGACACCACTGGCGGTCTTGTGATCCCGGGCCGCCTACCGCACTGTACCGTGCTTGCGATAGCACCCACTACCGTTATGACGTGTTCTCACTTGCCCTACGCCAGCACTGAAGGCCCGATCTGTTTGTAACAGATGGCTGGAGGTATATGGGAGGACCAGGCATACCCGGCGAGGCCATCCGGGTTTTATGGATATACCATTTATCACGACCTTCAGAGGTAACTCAAACATTTTTTACAAATCGGATGGCAAATTAAACGTTATTTATCTCGAATAGAGGGACTTTTTCCGATAATCCGTATTGAAGTACGTGCTATAATTACCCCGGCGCTAATGCCCCGTTAAATCGGCCTTATTTTGACCAGATTGGCGTAATTCTGTTAAATTATCCCTTAAAGTAAAACTCAGCAGATATTCTCCCGATTGGGAGGAACGGGGGCCGGATTAACGTTTTTTACCTTACAATAAGGGGTAAGGGTCAATGGATGAGTCTGACCCGAAACCCAGTAAATATCCCCTGGAGCGAACAGCAACATCCCACTATTTAGTCAAAATATGGGCATTTTAACATATAATTTGCCACTGTTTCGGATTCTGAATGATGATTAATGATCGAAATGGTTGTTGTGCAGAAATGGAGGTGGGTGATTGGAACGGGCGGGAGATTGCTCAATGATGTAACAAGACCACGTGCACCAGGAAAAAAACCAGGTCTTTACCAATGGTCTATCTAGTGGCCCGGTCCTTTCCCGGGTGTGTCAGGTTGTAGGTAGTTGTTTGAAAGGGAAATGGCCCTCATATCGATTCAAAGATAGTAAATTTTGGGATTCGGATAATCAATTGACAAATTATTTTAAAAAAAAGATGCCGGCATGCCCGGGAACTTTTCGCATTTGCAGATATCGCTCAGAGCATCCGACTGGAACCGATGAAATTCAATGGGGTCCGGAGAGTATCTATTGGGATGGTCTGCCGGCAATTATTTTAAACCTACGGGTATTCATGACAATCAAAAACGAAATTACAGGTGAAATAATTGAACTGGAAAGACAGTTTGGGTTATCAGACCGTCCCGTTTATAATATGCATCCTGACCGTTACGTTCACCTCATTACCCGTCATATCAATCTGGTAATTACCAGAACTTCTCACCTGAACGGTCCGATTTGTATTGCCCCCAAAATTTCTTCCGTATCCGTCAACAAGGACAATTTCTCCTGTTGATTTATCCCTGACTATTACTTCAAACCAGGCACTGGGGCTTGGCTGAAGTGGCGTAACATAGACATCAGACCGCCTGCCATTCGAATCGTATGATCCCATTTTACTTTCATACCATAGAGTCCGGGTATCAATTTTTGGTTTTATATCAAAGTTGATGATAAGTGGCGGTTTATTTAGTTCATAGGCATATGCAACGGTATAATCTTTCAACGATAATTCATTGTGATAAATTTCCAGGTACAGCGGGCTAATCGGGGTTGGCTCAGCCAGCATCGATAAGTTCCTGTATGAGGGGCCGGTTTCGTATGTCCCGGCGTATGTCGGGACCTGCGTGAGGTAGCGCGTATCGTCCGGGACAGGTGTCGGGGTGGGACCTTTGCTGGAGGCGCCCTGGTTCTGTGTGTCCACCGTGGATTGTTGCTGGGGTGCACTTCCTGTACCGGGCACTAAATAATTGGTACCTCCCGATACACTGTCAACTGGTGCCGGTTGATTCTTTGTCGGGACAATACAACCAGATAAAACTACAACTGCCATGATGAAGAGTATCAGGATGTAATATCCGGTCTGGTTCATTACTTCCAGCTTATTCCGATTCCTATATATTTCTTTAGAATCGACTTGCAGGAAGGCGCCGTTCTACATTCGGTTGAATAACGGAAAAAACTCTTAACGTTGGCGCATGCAAAATAAGTTCGAATAACTATTTACACGGGGTCCTGTTTCAGTACAAGCTGACTCAGGTATCCAATCGCTTGAATACACCCTTTTTAACTTTACATATTTTACATTCAGGGCATCGCCAGGTGTCAGGAAGTTTTTCGAACGGTGTTCCAGGAGCGATGGCCCCCTTCGGATCACCTTTTACAGGGTCATAAATATATGCGCATTCCAGGCAGATATAGCGGCAAGCTGGTCCGGTCTCACTCATAGGTAGTAATTTTCCCGGGAGGTTAAAGTATTCTCCTCTAAATCCTGCATACACTCCAACAATCAGGGGATTTAATCCCCCCTTTCTTTCAGCTCGGAGTCTGGCATCGCTCGCGTTGCAGGCTAAAAAGACCAAAGGGATCCGTCGTATGTTTTCCGGGTGTGACCCCTGATAGCTGGTAGCAGATGAAGATACAGTTTTTTACGCAGTCAGAAATTTCCTTATCCCCAAAATTCTTATAGTCATATTGCAAGAAAAGATTAGCAGGAGTTGAAAATACTATTTCTGAAGGAGTGAAAAAATCCTGGAATAAAAAAGAGGACCTCCTGAACCAGTCAGATGAAATGGCCCTTAAAGCAGACCTCCTTGCATTTGAGAGCAGGTACGAGGAGGCTGACTTGTACTATGGGAAAGCACTGCAATTGAACCCGTCGAACGCGAACCTCTGGGCATTTAAAGGGATCAACCTGAGTGGTGGACTGAGCAGGGATGATGACGCACGGAAGGCATGGGAGAATGCAAAACGACTGGACCCAGTACTTGCCGACGCCATCGATGTGAAAAAAATTGAAATCGAGGAGGGGGAAGAATTCAGCACTCCTTTGTTATGCGGGATGCCGGATAATGTCCGGGATAAAATAAAGCAGCTGATGAGAAAACAGAAAGAACAGCTGGATGGCTGTAAATAATTATTTTTCCCCTCAAAAATGCATCTTATTACGTTAGAGATTCATCAAGATCAACATCTTTTACGTTGTTCAGCTGGTGCATTTTTTCAAGTTCCACAAGGACCGGCGCGAGTGTACCTGAATCTACGCAACGCCGCGCTAACCTCGTAATGCGGCGCACGTGGTAAATATGGGCCAGCTGGAAACTGATGAGCAGTCCGAAACATAAGGTGACGATGCAGATTGCAAGCTCCCCCACAAGTTCAACCATGTTGCACACCTCTTAAAACCTGTTTTCGGGTCATTTTAGGATTCCCTCTCTAGTTCTGCGATAAGTGGCGCAATCGTCTGCACGTTTTCACATTGCTTGGTTAACATGAGGAAACGCTTATTATAATACCCCATTGTGACCCGGTACCCGATCACAAGTCCCACAATAACCATAATCACGGCGCTGAAAAGGTAAATTACTACATCGTCCATTTGATCTTCCTTATACAGTGTCATGCACGAATGATCAGATAAAATTATCCCTTTGCTGCTAAAAAAATTCAGAAATTCAGATTATATCAGTGATAAGGATTTCTCTCAACGGTAATGGAGGCCGAACATCGAAATTTTTCGAAGAAATTAGTGGTAAATAGTAAAATTATCCGGGTGGTACCTGGATATTCATTAGGTAATTGAACGTCATGATAAAAACCGTAACCCTGATCAATTGCGGAAGTAGCCAAAATTTCAAATCTGGTATATTAAAATCAGATGAAAGATGAATAATCACGTTGAGGTGGAACGGATCACGATCATTGCATTTGCCCATCACAAGGGTGGAACAGGGAAGACAACATCCTGCCTGAATATTGCAGGATTTCTCGCAAAGTCTGGTAAAAGTGTATTGGTGGTTGATGTTGACCCCCAGGCAAATGCAACTTCAGGTCTTGGGATTGACCCGGACACGTTGAAGGCCAGCATGTATGATCTTTTTATGGGAAAATGCCCTGGTTACCAGCCCGTTAAAATTACCGATATCATCCTGAATTCCAGGTCCGGGATCGATATCGCCCCATCGAGTCTTGAATTGGTTGGCGCTGAGCCATTCCTCTACACTACCGAAGGACGGGCGAAAATGCTTGCCGAAATTCTCCTTCCGGTAAGAGACCGCTATAACTATATCCTGATTGACACCCCGCCGTCCATGGGACAGTTTGTAATAAACGGGCTGGTTGCATCAGACCATACGGTAATTACTTTCGACCGGGGGGTGTTTGCATTACATGGTCTTCACACACTTCTGACGATTTTTTCTGATATTAAAGAAATTATCGGCCCAAAAATTACTCCCGACCTTGCAATCCTCACCCGTTGGGACTGCGAGGAGAAAGATAAAGGTGGGGTCAGGGGATTTATTTCTCGCATTTCGCGGAAACATACGCCTGCAAAGGCAAAAGAAGAAGTGATGATCCGCGAATTTGAGGGGGAAGTCAGGAAGTATTTCAACCTGGTCTATCCTGTGCCGTACAGCCGGGAGATATATGAGGCACAGAAGGCGGGGTTGCCAATCTCACATTTTGCACCGGATTGTCCCGCTGGACGGGCATATTCCGGGATAGCGGAGGTAATACAAAAATGGTAGAAATAATTCGGGGAGGGGATTTCTGAATGGTAGCAGACAATACGGTGGAAGGGCCTGGACCTGAAATGAATACAAAGGCAGGAAGGAAAGTACTCCTCCTTGGAGTCCCCTGCCAGACTGCGCCCGGACTAGTTCACCCGGTGGCCGGAGAAAATGCACTACGTTCCAACATCGAAGAGCAACTGAGTAAAGGATTACACGGCGATTATTCAGGGCAGATTGATGATTCTGGTGTTGATGAACAATGGAGGCCTCTGGTAAAAGCAGTAAATGAGATCAACCGGAAACTGGAGGAAGAAAATTCTGAAATCATTCGTCTCCGTGAGCGTGAGGGTACCTGGCAGGGTGCGGAAGTCCAGTCCGGAGCTGTCCAATCCGGGGCCGGAGAAAATTCACTACGGTCCACCATTGAAGCGCAGCTAAGTAATGGATTACACGGCGATTATTCAGGGCAGATTGACGATTCTGGTGTTGATGAACAATGGATGCCTCTTGTGAAGGCGGCAAATGATATCACCCGGAAACTGGAGGAAGAAAATTCCGAAATACTTCATCTGCGTGGACTTGAAGGTACCAGGCAGGAGCAGGAATCAGAGCTGTTGGAATTATCCGTTCTCAAAGAAAGTATTTTCGGAAAAAACCCGATGCCCCTTCTCTTCCTTGATCCCGCGCAGCGCATAACAGATGTCAATGAAGCGTTCGGCCGGGTCAGCGGGATCAGTCCTGAAGAATTAAAGACCCTGAATTACCAGGACTTCACTATTGTCAACTCCCGGGGGAACGGGGTTTCGGATGTTCTGAAATTCAAACGTCACAATGTCAGTGACTTAATTATTGAATTCCCGTCAGGGGTGCATGCGTTAGAGCAGTACAGTATTCCTACGATCACTGCTTCCGGAGAATTATCCGGGATCATGGTAGTCTTTTATGATAAGACTGCCCGTCTGCAGGAAGAGGAGCAGATGAAGAGTGAGATCCAGGAACTGAAGATACTCCTCGACGAAGAATCGAAAAAGGCGGACATTGCACCCCAGGTGACGGTGGTCCCCGTTGTACCGGACGAAATTGTCCCTGCGCTGGAGGCCGGACCTACGTTACCACCCCCTGTAAACGAAGAGGTACAGCAGGTGGCGAAGAAAGACGCAGAAAAAAGTCTGACATTTGATGTGGTGGAATTTGAACTGTGCGGGGAAAAATACGCCTTGGACATTAATCTCGCGCGTGAGATTGTTGAGATGATGCCAATTACCCCAATACCCTGTTCTCCCGATTATCTTCGCGGAATTATGAACCTCCGGGGTGAAATAACCAATATCATTAATATTACAACCATCCTCGGCCTGCCTGCTCTTGGTGAAAATTCAGGCAATAAAATTATTGTATTATCTGCAGAGGCAACCGGAGGAGAGAACATCGGTGTGATTGTGGACGATGTCCAGAGTGTAATCCAGATTAATGAACATGATGTTGAGCACCTGGGTGAAGGGTTGTCATCGCAGTCATCGATGCACATCAAAGGTATTATTAAAATTGGAAGCAGGGGATTGGATAAAAAATCGGACTCTGATGAAAAAGACCTTGTTATCTGGCTGGATATGCTCAAGGTGATTGAGGACCTCTCCCTCCAGAAAACACGGTGATGGTGCAATCCAGGCGGCAACACGGGGTAACTATTTTTAAGCCTCTGTCTGTTTTTCCAGTGATTACGTTAGTAAAATGCAATGGGAAGTCGTGGCCGGACATGTAAAATCCACCAGATTATCGTTAAATTGATAAAAACCCTGGAATTCAATATTGCTAATAATGGAGGAACTCAGATTACGGGTGTTTCAAATTCCAAAATCACTGGATTTTCAGACAGAGTCAGATACTGGGTTTACCAATTAATATATATCGTTAAAAAAAACTATTAACAAAGGTCTCGATGTTTCAGAACAGTAACGCTATATCCGTACTCGTGGTCGATGACGATCCTGTCCTCGTACACCTGATCGAGCTCAGGCTGAATAAAATGGGCTATTCTGTACTTGGGACCGCATTAAACGGAGAAGAAGCGATTAAGAAGGCGATAAGCCTGAATCCTCAGGTCGTGGTTATGGATATCTGGCTTCCGGGGGGTATGGATGGTATCGACACGGCGAACGTTCTGCTGGGAAAATATAACATCGCTGTTGTTTACCTGACCGGTGATACAGACCCGGAAACGTTCAAACGTGCCTTATTGACTGAAGACTGTGAATATCTCACGAAACCTTTCACGGATGACGAACTGAATCGAGCAATTGTCCAGACTTTTTATAAGCACATGATGAATTACAAGGTGCGTGAGGACCAGAGTTTTTTTGTGAGACTATTTACCAGTATGTCCGAGGGGGTAGTGGTTACCGACACGGATGGTTTTATCACTTCGATGAATCCTGCTGCTGAAACTATGATCGGCTCCGTCAATGACAAGACCCGGAAATATCACAGCCGTGAACAAATCGTGATTGTGAATAGCATCGATGGCAGAAATATGGAAAATCCTGTTGATAGTGTATATCGTAACCGTCGTAGTTTAGGTTTTCCTAAAGATGCCGTCCTTATCACAAAGGACCAGAACAGGATACCGGTTGATGGCAGCGTATCACCAATTTTTGATGAGACCGAAAATATTATCGGCATGTTTTTCATCATTTTTCAGATCAACCGGAATAGTTACCTGAGATATCTCGGTAACATGAAGTATTGACCCGTGTGATCTGTCGGTTATCATTGCGTGGCCACTGCGGGTTCGCTGGTGACCAGACCAAGTTTAACACACTATACAGAGCTTCTTAACTAATTGTGCATAATTAGGCTCTATCTAAATTTCAAGTAATTTTAGGGTTCTTTTTTGCGTATATCGGTTGATCTGGAAAAAATGGGTCGTTTCACAACATTGGCTAAGATCTCATTGATAGCAAAGATACCTAAGCGTTCCAGGGTATCAATCTTATCGAAAATGGATTATGTCGGACCCCACAATGAAACTGGCCAATGAACCGCCGCCGGGGCGTCTTTCTGGGGCGGCGGCGTTATCACTAATCAGGGTGTGGTGCGAAGTCCCCACTAAGCGTACCTCCATTACCAATTATCAGACAAAATTCAACGACTTTCAATTCCCATAGAGTGTAGATCTGTTATTTTTGAGACATCGAGGGGTCCCATTTTCTCGTTACGAAATGCCCGGTACTGCCACGAGCTGGTATATCGTACGAGGATTAATCTCAAAATCGCTTTCAGTCCACGGGTTGTCCATCGCATCCATTTATGCTTAACACGTTTCGAGATCTCGCCCATGAGTCGTTCAATCATGTTTGAGTTCCAGGGAATATCAATTCCATTGATGGATAATCGGGCAAATGTTACGAAGGGTATTTGAGAATGTGTTAAAAAATATTGCAGACTGTGGACACCCCATATTTTTCAGTTGGTTTGCCAGCGACTCCAGACCATCAACAATCTGGTTGATCTTTTCACCAATCCGATCCGGTTCGGATTTATGAAACAACACGACATTTTTGAGCGAAAGGAGCAGTGCTTTGAGTTCATTCATGATCTTTTTTCGTTGTTTCAGGCCAATGTATTATCCTCCTATAACTTGTAACCCAGTATCCTAAACCCGTGAATCAGGTCTGTCTGAAATTGAATAGTTTCATTCGCAAATTAGGCTCTTAGTTCTGGTTCTCCATCACTCACGATTACTGCAATCTCTGAAAGTGTTTCATTGGTTTCAAGCTGATTTGCCAATTCCTTCCAAGACTGATTTACCGTGACATCCAACAGCATTTTTCCTCCATCTTTCACAC
>JAPKXR010000264.1 GCA_026394715.1 Methanomicrobiales archaeon
TCAACACTGTGGGTAAAGTTGTCTCTTACAATTCCTGACATCCGGACCGTGATATCTATCCGGGGATGTGCCTGTTGTCTGACGGGGATGGTTGAAAAAGACCTCACCTACCCGTTTGAAAGCCAGACTGGTTCAACACCAAGCAGTGCAAACATTTCCGCCAGCATCTCACCGTCCGCTGACATGATGTCGCTTGCCATCCAGTAGAACGCAATATTTTCTGGAAGAGTCCCCTGATCGTCCTTGTATTTTCCGATCATTGCATCGGCAAGTCTCCCGCCTATGCGCCAGGCAGCCCGGGTGGGGACGCGAAATGGGTCAAGGGAGTAGAAAGTTTCATCGGGGTACCTGCAGGCCTGCCGTATCACGGGGGTATGCATCGCACAGTTCACGGAGTGCGGGCGCAAGTACCCGGGTCTTCCCGACAAGTGCCGCGATCAGGATCGTATCATAAATCTCATCCCGGCTTGCCCCCTCTTTTGCCGCGGCACGGATATGTACGTTCATACAGAATTCTGCGCCGGTACCTGCAGCTGCAGCCAGTGCAACCAGCTCAGCGGTCTTCGGGGACAGGTGCTTCGGTCGGCAGACCATCTCATCTGCAAGTGAAGACAGGGCGAAATATTCAGGCCTTTCCCGCAGGACAGGCAGGATAAACGGCATACTGCCAAGCATCTCCCTCGTGTCAGCAAGGATATCGTCGCCGATTGCATCGGCATGGGAGAGAAAATCATCCCGTGCTTTCTGGTTCTCGTTTTTCATCAGTTCACTCCGGAAGAATTCTAACTTTATTCAGTGTTAGTGCCACAATGCATAAACTAAACGGAACCGGACTGCCAGAGATGCAGGGGGCCTTTGTGTCTCCCCGCAATGAAGCCCGGCATGAAAAATTAACGGGCGATGTCATTCATCAGGAACACACATGGTAAAAAACCCCCGCTTAAGCCAGGATATCGGCAAGGTGGGCCATTTACGGCCCGGATCTGCCACCCTTCCCGGGACAACAGGTGACCGATACTAAAACGGAAGGAATTATTCTCACTAGCACCACAAGAGAATAGTAACTGATTTTCTATGTCTGTAAAATCTCCCGTATCACACCTTTATTCAGCTTTCTGTGCGGTCGCCCTGATTTTTATCGTCATATTGATGGCAGGATGCCTGCAGAACAGCGCGCCGGCGGGCACTCTAGTGAATGTCTCCCCGAAAGGGGCAGGGCCAATCCAGGCACACTATTCTCCGGGTGAAATTACCCGGGCCGGTGCTGCGGCTGAAGAGCAGGCGAATGCCTCGCTCAACGCGATTGCCGCCATCCCCCCGGGACAACGCACATATGACAATACGCTCCTTGCGTTCGACCGCGTGACAACCGATTACCTGGATACGGTTCAACCACTGATTCTGATGGGGTATGTCTACCCGGACGCGGGTATCTCTGCGGAAGGTATGGCGACCGACCAGGCGACTAACATCTTCTTTACGGACACGTATTCCCGCCGTGACCTGTATGATGCCATGAAGGGGCAGGCCCCCAGGACCCTGGACGAATCGCGCCTCTACAACGTGACAATCAGGGATTTTGAACACAACGGGCTTAACCTGCCAGAGGACAGGCTTGCACGGGTCAGGACAATGAAAGCCAACCTGAGCGGGCTTGAGTCACAGTTCACGGCCAATTTAAACAACGACAATACCACGCTTGAGTTCACGGCAGAAGAGCTGAAGGGTGTCCCGGCCTCATCGATTGCCACGTTCAGCCAGACACCCCGGGGTACCTATCTTGTTACCATGAAATACCCGGACTATCTTGCAGTGATGACATATGCAGGGAACAATGAGACACGGAAGAAAATGTATGCAACCGACCTGAACCGCCAGGCTGAACGGAACATCGCCCTCCTGGAAGAAGCGATCGTTCTTCGCGAGCAGATCGCCCGGGAACTCGGGTTCGGAACATGGGCAGATTACCAGCTTGATGGAAGGATGGCAGAGAATACCAGCACGGTGATGACATTCCTCTCTGCCATGAAAGGACCCCTGGTGGAGAAGAACCGTGACGAGCTGGCCGGGCTTCTCACTATCAAGAGAAGCCTCGATCCAAATGCAACAGTGGTCGACCCATGGGATATCCTGTACCTGCAGGAGAAACAGCGGAAAGGCCAGTATTCCTATGATGTAGATGAGGTCATGGAG
>JAPKXR010000360.1 GCA_026394715.1 Methanomicrobiales archaeon
GGTTGTATTCATACCCCAATCAGGCACTATCTCCTGTGGGATCATATAGTTTCGCCCCGTTTCGCTGCCGTGTATGCCTGGTTCGGATGCCTGGAACTTTCAGGTATGGTATATTCGAGGGTCCCATCACGGATCATCGGAGAAAGATAACTGCGTTTCACCCATTTTTTGTTCCGATTAAGGATTAGTGCAAGTTCATCGGCGGTAAAAGGCTGGATTCTGCATAACTGTTCAATGACCGACTGAATATCTGCGGGGGGGCTTCGCTTACCAAGCCCATGAATTTCAGCGATGAGGTTGGTAGGTATGCTTTCAGCCATGGTAGGTAACGGACCAGGCATGGTAGGTAAGGGTGGCAGGTTGGTTGGTAAGCCCCGGAGGTTGGCAGGTAACGAGCCGGGCATGGTAGGTAAGGGTAGCAGGTTGGTTGGTAAGCCCTGGGGGCTGGCAGGTAACGGGCCGGGTATCACGGGTATAAAATTCGTAAGCGTCGTTTTCTTCTCGTGATCCGGAACAGTCTGCCCCGGAGATTTATTATCCGTCACGTCCGGATGGAGCAGTCGCTTGGTTGGTGTGTAATAGGTCATCGATGCATGGGGGTGCTGCTGGAGCAGCCCGAGATCCCGCAACCGCCGGAGAATCCCACTCGCACCAAGTGTATCAAGTTTCGTGTAATACCGGCAGATCCCATTGTTCACCCAGCCATTCTCTCTCGCATGAATAAGGATACGCGCCTCATCGTCGCTCAGGCCGGCATCTTTGAAATGTGCAAGCCATGCAATGTCCTGCTTGTCAAGGAAATGGTGCATCAGGAATGTTGCATTAAACTGGTCGTGCTCGCGGTCTGATTCAAATGTCGGTGGTGAGAGGTTCGCACGTTCCATTAACTGCTGCATCACCCGGACCCCGCTGCCTTTCGTTTCTGCATAGTTCGTCTCGTGGAGTACGCTGGCAATGTTCGGGTTCCGTGTCTTTGAACCCGGCTCCCCGAGATTTTCTACCGGTTTCAATGAATGGCCCGGGTTCCGGATTTCAAGCCGGTTCGCATACCGGATTACCTCAACAGGCCCGTGGATCTGGTAACTGCGGTGCATCAGGGCATTGACCAGGGCTTCACGGATTACTCGCGGGGGGATCCGTGGTGCTTCCTGGCGGGTGAGCCCATCGGGAGTAAATGAAAATGCAACAGGGATATCATCCATGATCGCCGCTTGTCCCCGTGGGATCATCCGGAACAATGGATCACGCATCTCAATCGTATCGAAGGGGTGATCGGGGTCATCGACCCATTCCCGGCCGGGAACACGGATGTAATCAAGTCGCATCATCGGGAAATATTTACGGAGTATCTTTCTCGACCCAAAAAGGACCAGGCATGCAACCGTGGGCCGCAGGATGCCATCCTGTTTCTGGAGACAGTTCAGGGAGGCAAGAAGTCCGGCATCATCCAGGCGCAATTCTTCCGCATTTGGATCTATCTCCAGACGTAAACGACGATAGTCTGCGATAGCACCCTGATCGAGATCGTCAATCGTCGTGTCAGGGATTATGGTCTCATCGTAAGGCCGGGTTTTGCCTTCCTGGTTGAGTACTAACAGGTCATCATCGGTGCAATGCTGATTCGTGGAACCAATACGCCGGAAGGAACCTTTCGGTAACCCAATTTTTTTGAAATAGATTGGTTTATCCCCGGGTTGTGCCTCCTGGACAAAAACTCCAATGACGGTTTTTCCCTCCAGGACCTCAACAAAACATTCCGGGCGGAGGACCCGGTTGAACCGCGTTGCACATTGATTCGCAATATCCATCTGGATTTTGTCGGGGTTCGGAATACCTGCGATACAATATTTCTGCTCCTGCGCAGGGTCGCATTCCTTCACCCCGAGTAGCAGGTATCCCCCGCCCAGGCCAGGCTCGTTGGAGTAGGCACAGATTGTTTCCATTACCCCGCTGCCGACTTCGCTTGCAGTCTTAGCATCTACACGCGGGTGCTCATCAAGAGCATTGAGCTCGTCAAAGAGTTCCTGGCATCTCATTTTCCCTCACCATTGAGCAATTGAGAAATCTCCGCCTCAATCTTCCTAATATCTGCTTCAATCTCCTCCAGTGACCGTGGTGGGGTATACTTGTAGAAATACCGGTTGAAATTGATCTCATAACCGATCTTCTCATCCGACTGATCAACCCAGGCGTCCGGGACATGAGGCAACACTTCTCTTGCGATATATGCGGCAACGTCCACTTTTAACGGGATATTCTCATAGTCCCTGAGTTCCTTATCCGGCTCCGGGTTCCCCTTACTGTCTTTACAGATATCGGCAGTCTCATCCCGTTCTGAAAGGCTGTTGAGTATTGCTTTGAAAAGTGGTGAAGGGGTCACAATACCCGCATCTTTAAATGTCTTCTTCAGGAGCGATGTAAATTCCTCCCTGTTTTTCATACCAGGTTTCCCGGTTAATGATCCAAGTGCGGCGAGAATGGCCTGTTGTTGTCGTTTACCTGTCTCAATCTCTGCGGATATTTCCGATTCGTCCTTCTTCTTCCTGCTCGTTGCCAGGTCTGCAAAGGGCCCCGACTCTTTGAGCCGTTCCAGCCGGTCATCAGTCACCGCGAAATTAAGTTTTAGTGGCCGGTCCACGGTTACACGGCGGTACCCAAAGTCAGTATTATCGAAAACACGGACAAATTCATTATCCTGGCAATCCCCATACAGCCGGGTGATTACATTCCGCTGTTCTTCACAGATCTCGTTTCGCTTGTTACCAAGGCTCTTCCGCATCTTCTTGAAGTAAGTCCGGGCATCAACGAGCTGGACCTTTCCTTTCCTGGATGGGTCCTTCCGGTTTGTCACAATAAAGAGATAGGTTGAGATCCCCGTATTGTAAAAGAGTTGGTCAGGAAGGGCCACAATCGCTTCCAGCCAGTCATTTTCGATAATCCATCTCTGAACCTGCGGATCCAGTAAACAGGGGAGAGCCGTTAAAGACAATAGAGAGTCGGGTCCCACCATCTTTCGGGTCCTTCATCTTGCTGATCATATGCTGGAGGAACAGGAACGCACCGTCGTTAATCGGAGGAAGGCCAGCACCAAATCTGCCGCCGTAACCCTGCTCCTTGTATTCCGTCTTTACAAAGTCCTCTTCTGGTTTCCATTCTACACCAAATGGAGGATTGGCGAGCATGTAGTCGAATTTCTTATCCTTAAAGAAGTCCTCGGTGAAACTCACCGAACCGGATATTATCAAGGCTCTGTCCTTTTATCAGCATGTCCGAGCCGCAAATAGCATACGCCTGGGCGTTGTAGTCCTGGCCGAACACTTCGAGCTGAGCATCAGGGTTCAGCTCCCGGAGATATTCTTCAGAGACTGAAAGCATCCCTCCGGTCCCGCAGGCAGGGTCAAAAAGCGTTTTGATAATTCCCTTTTTCCGCAGGGTATCCGTATCGGTGAGAAAGAGCAGGTCCACCATCAGCCGGATTACTTCACGGGGTGTGAAGTGGTCCCCTGCCTCCTCGTTGCTCGCTTCATTGAATTTCCTGATAAGTTCCTCAAAGATATAGCCCATTTCAAGATTTGAGACCGTATCAGGATGTAGGTCGATCTCGCAGAATTTTGATATCACCTGGAAAAGACGGTTGGCCTTATCGAGCTTTCCGATCTGCTCTTCGAAACCGAAACTCTGGATAATATCGCGGGCCCGGGAAGAAAAACCGTTAATATAGTAGGTGAGATTGGCGGCAAGGTTATTTGGATCGTCTTTTAATTTCTCGAACGTAAACCGGCTCGTATTGTAAAAATTGTATTGGGTGATTTTGTTCAGGATGGGGTCAAAATTCTTCACCGGGCTGTC
>JAPKXR010000013.1 GCA_026394715.1 Methanomicrobiales archaeon
CAGTGGCAGTACCGCATCGGTAACAGTACAGACAACAGCAAATAATCCTTCCGGTACATCGTTGTCGGGTAACCCGGACCTGACAACAAATAACGGTGACAGATCCCAATTCAACCAGTCTGCCGCACCCTCTGGTACACCACCATCAGGTCAGATGATGAATGGTACACCCCCTTCCGGAACACCCCCATCGGGCGTATAAACCGCAGGTGATCTGAATAAAGAAGAAAGAGGTGCTTGCATTTGGAACTACACGGAAATTATTTAGCAAATAGATAACGACACTATTACCACTCCACATGGTTTTTAAAACGAAACTGTGAACCAGACCTTTGAGGGTACTCAGGATTGGAATGATAAAATATCCCCTTTTTTATCGCACATTGTCCAATGATTAATGCGCGATTTTTTTAAGTTCTGATAGTATTTCATCAACCGAACTGAACCGGTCCCCGGGTCTTTTCTGTATACATTTCCGAATGATGTTCTGAATAACTGCAGCATCTGGTCCGACCAGTGGAAGTTCCGTTGGATCGTCATGCAGGATTGCATGTGTTACCTCACCCATGCCGCCACCTTTGAACGGAACCTGCCCCGACAGCATTTCGTAGAAAAGAACACCAAGTTGGTAGATATCCGTCCACGGCCCGGGATCCCCGTATAGATTCGGGGCAAGTTGTTCAGGTGCAGCATATTCAAGAGAGAATCCGATGATGCCGGACTGCTTTGTCCCTTCTGCCTTCGAGAGTCCCCAGTCTGAAATCTTCGGTGTATCATCTGGTGCTACCATGATATTATCAGGTTTGATGTCCCGGTGGACGATTCCCTGTTCGTGTGCATACCGGAGCCCCTGCGCAACACCGGTGATGATAGCGGTTGCCCTTCTCGTTTCAAGAGGAAAGTGCAGGGCTGTAAGGGATGACTCTACGTACTCCATCTCTATATATGGTACAGGAAAAATATTCGCCGCATAGATCTCGACGATGTTTGGGTGATGAAGCCCCTCCCACACATGAAGCTCTTTTGTAAATTGCGAACCGGTTACCTCATCAAAGCGGATAGGCACCTTTACGGCAACTTCCCGCCCTTCTTTTGTATCATATGCCCTGAATACCCTGGACACCCCGCCCTCAGCAATGTATTCAGCATTGGGATATTTCTTCTCCAGTGCCGGGGGAAGATGCGCTGCATATTGGCGTTGGTCCCCAGTGCCCGTATCTGATATAGGGTGCGGCGGGTTTACGACAGTCATGTTGCGAGATAATCCCGCTGGATTTTCATCATTCCTTGCAGGAGTTCGTCGTTTCCACGTCCGTTCAAACCATATCCCGGCAACAATTGACATTATAATAATAATGGGAATTATCCACCAGAACAGAAACAGGTTGCCGGGAAAGGGACCCGGGCCGAGTTGAATCGGTTGTTCTATCATGTTGACAGGACCTGTAAGGGAACCGAGATTATTTCTCGGCAAGGAACCCCCTATCCCGGCAACCGGCATATCTTCTGATTGTACCAGCGTATAGAACCCTGGGGGCTTGATAAGAGGTGCGCGATCGGTGACCGAAGCGTTTGGTTGGTTGCCGGGAACATAGCTCGCATTCTGTTGAACAGGATACGGTTGATCCCCGATACCATCGCCATTTATGTCTGCACCATTATACTTCGTCCAGAAATTACCGAGGGAACCGGAAAAATTTCTTCCGGAATATTGGTAATTCCACGGTTTG
>JAPKXR010000187.1 GCA_026394715.1 Methanomicrobiales archaeon
CATCCATGACCGGCATCTGGTAATCTGAAACAATGGCATCGAAGTGTTCTCGTTGGAGGAGATCTAATCCTTCAGATGCAGATTCAGCGGTTGTTACGGAGAAATCCCCTGATTTCCCAAGGAACAGATGGCCAATGTTAAGGAGAGCAGGTTCATCATCGACATAGAGGACCCGGATTGCATCACTCATTTAGCCACCATTCCCGACCATCCGCCAGGCCCCTTTCGGTACAACCATCTCGAACCGCGCTCCCTTCCCGGGCTCACCAACCTCCCGGATGGTAATGCCGGTAATATCGAGGATCTCCCTGGAAAGTGCTAAACCAAGCCCGGTATTCTTCCCGAAACCCCGTTCGAAGATCCGTTCCTTCTCGTCTGCCTGTACCCCAACACCATCATCCTCGCAGACAATGACATGCTCTTCTTCACGTTCCCCATACAGGCACCGAGATTTCAATCTCTTCGTATTCCTTGGTGAACCGAATCATCGCAGAGATTCGATCTGCAGCGGATGTAGCCTTCCGGCAATACTCAGTGAGCATGGGATCAGGCTGCTCTGTTTCGAGTATTCCGAGATATCCTGTCAGAATCGTGAGCTGGTTATTGATATCGTGCCGGGTGATGGTGGTGAGGAGGTTGAGCTTTTTATTGGCCTGTTGGAATGCGGTTGAAATCTGGGAAAGCTTTGCAGCACGAGCAGTGAGCTCCTCTTCCAGTGCCTTTCGCTCGGTGATATCAATGAGCAGCAGGGAGGTGGCGGGCTTGTTGTGGAACATGACCTGCGAGCCTTTCACGATCACCGATCTCCGGAGTCCGTCCGTTCCGAGAAGATCAATCTCGTAGATGGGAAGTTCACCCATTTCATGGCGCTCCACTATTTTGGCAGCCACACTCTCACGGAATTCCTCTGCTACATACGAGAGTATGGGCGTTGAGATCATCGTTTCTGCATCATACCCAAGTGCCTTCACCGCTGCCGGGTTTACGTAGAGGACCTTCCCATCCGTACCATATACGGCAATATAATCAGGCAGGTTTTCAGCGCGGCTCTGGTTGAACGCCTCGCGATCGGAGAGCGGGCCATACACCCGTTTTTTCCTGGTGATGTCATGGAAGGTCCCGATAAAACCCTTGAGAGAACCGTCCGGGTTTTTCTGGGGTACGATAGTGATGAGGCCGTCAATGACGGTGCCATCTTTTTTCTTATACTGCAGGGGGTGTTCTTTCACATATCCTTCCCGCTGGACGAGTTCAAGAAATGCAGAACGTTCCTCCGGGTGTGCATAGAACGAAGAGACGGGCACGCCAAATACTTCTTCCCGGCTGTCATAGCCGAAAATTTCCACGAGTGAATCATTAAAATCAACCCATTTCCCGTCAGGTGTTGTGATGAATACGCTGTCGAGCGTTGTTTTGAAAAACTGGTGGTACCGCTCCCCGCTCTCGCGGAGCGCGATCTCCTGGCCCGTCAGGGATTCTAAATTGGCCCGGAGTTCCTCTTCGGCGGCAGCGATCTGCTCATAGGATGCGTTGAGTTCCTCATTTTTCCTAAGGAGTTCCGCTTCAGCCTGTTTCCGGCCCGTATTGTCAAACGTAACGCCGTCAAAAATGAGCCTTTCATTTTCCATCACCGGGCTGGATACCGTACTAATCCAGATCTTTTTCCCTGAGGGTTTGACATAGCGGCCGTCAAACTCCCAGAAGGTTTTTGTGCTGATCGCGTGCTGAACCGAACTGAAAAACCGTTCCCTGTCTTCTGGAACGATACATTCAGTAAAGCGGTCAAAAAATGTGGTCGCATCGTTCTCAAGGCCTAGGATCGTAAGGCTACGATCGCTGATATAATCAAACCCGGATGTCCCGTCCGGATTCACGTAGAACCGGTAGACCACTCCGGGAATGTTGGAGGCCATTGCGTTCAGTTGACGCCTGCTCTCCTGCAACGCCTCCTCCGCCCGTTTCCTATCGCTAATGTCCCGGAAGGACCATACCCGGCCAATGCGGGCACCATCCAGGGTCATCGGGTAGGAATAACGTTCAATCACCCGGCCATCGTTGAAGGCGAGCGTGTCCATGTCCACCGCATCCGAATCATAGAGTGACTGCACCTTCTGGAGAAACGCATCGGGATCGGCCAACTGGCCCAGGACAAAGTCAAGCAAAGCCCGGTCGTCGCCGCGTTCCATGAGAGGCGGGGGAATTCTCCAGATCTCGGCAAATCGCAGGCTGGCTTGTAAGATCGTTCCATTATTGTCCACGGCAAGAATGCCGTCAGCAGTGGCTTCGAGCGTTGCCCTGAGCTGTGTCTGGCTCTCTTTAAGTTCCCGTTCCGCCCGGATCATTTCATCTAAATTACCACGAAGTTCCTCTTCAGCAGCGGCAATCTGTTCATAGGAGGCGCGGAGTTCCTCGTTTTTCCTAAGGAGTTCCTCTTCGGTACGTTTCCGGTCGGAAATGTCAATATGCGTTCCCACGGTGATGCGGGTCGGCTTTCCATCGGCATTCCGTAATGTCTTCCCGCGTGACCAGATCCAGACCCAGTGCCCGTCCTTGTGTAGCACCCGGAAATGCTGTTCGTACATTCCATCAGGACTACCGAGGTAGGAGTCAAAATGTCGGCTCGCTCTTTCCCGGTCTTCGGGGTGTAGCAAATCAACCCATGTCTGTTCAATATTACGAGTCCCGGAAAGGTCGAAATCGTTGATCTCACGACCCATCATGGAGAAATACTCGGGACTGCACCACAGGAATCCGGAATCGGCATGGTATTCCCATGCACCGGTGTTCGAGGCAGCGATAAGCGTTTCATACCGGGAGGCTGCGTCAGTGAGCCCCTTAACGGTCACCTCCAGTGCTTCTTCTGCACGTCGTTGCCTGACGGCATGGCGGATCTTATGCGCAAGTTCCGAGAATTGCGCCTTTGGCCCGCCGCCTTTCTGGATGTAAAAGTCTACCCCGTTGTTGATCGCCTGGATGACCACTTCTTCCCTGCCTTTCCCGGTAAACAGGATAAATGGGATCTGGCCGAATTTCGCCCGCACTTCGATGAGGAACTGGATGCCATCCGTACCGGGCATCTGGTAATCCGAAACAATGGCATCGAAGTGTTCTCGTTGGAGGAGATCTAATGCAGCAGGGGCCGAATCAATGGTTACAATAGAACAATCTTCTGATTGCTCAAGAAAAAGCTTGCCGATTTCAAGAAGTGATGGTTCGTCATCGACATAGAGGACCCGAACAGTATCCGGCACTATATTAATTTGTCCATTTAGGGTTACATAATATTTGGTATGGTACCAGACGTAAACCAGTCATCATATTCCGATCATCAGTTATGACAACCGCAGGATCGCAAGAGTCGTATTTCAGGTTCCCGGGGGTTTCCTTTTTATGTATCAGTGGTTTTTCAAAAACAAACAGGGTGTCTTATTTCCATGAGGCCAGGACCGTTCTCGCACGGGCAAATTCCTTTTCGAGTCGATCGTGCAGTTCATCCGCACCCGTAACCGTACCATTGCGCCCGAGAGTCTCGAGTTCGAAACAGATCTCCCCGACTTTTACAACCCCCATACTTCTGCTGCTGCCCTTGAAGGTATGTGCCGCCCGTCGCAGCTCATCCGGGTTTCCCTGCGCAACCGCATCCCGTATCTGTATGATAAGCGGTTCACTGCTTTCAAGATAGGTGTCAATGAGCCGCCTGAGGAACGTGGGATCTCCTTCATCTGCAAGTGCTTTCAGCTCATCAAGGATTGTTGGGTCAACGGACGTCTGTGCCTGCCTGGCGGGTTGTAGTTCGACAACGGGTTTACCGGAATTCTCCAGTGCTTTCTGCAACTCCGCGATCTGGATAGGCTTACTGATGTAATCATCCATTCCAGCCGCGATACAACGTTCGCGGTCTCCCTGCATGGCATCGGCAGTGACTGCGATGATACGCGGTCGGTTCTCCGTCTGGTATTTCTGAAGAATCCGTCGTGTTGCCTCGATACCGTCCATCTCGGGCATATGCAGGTCCATAAGAACTACATCGTATTGCTGGCGATCTACTGATTCTAATACTTCCAGTCCATTCCCTGCGAGGTCAGCCCGGTATCCCATTTTTTGAAGGATTTTTTGTGCGATTTTCTGGTTCACCTGGTTATCTTCTGCGACAAGAATCCGGAGCGGGACTCGTTCCGCAAGGTCCTGGTCGATTTTCGAAATGTTGGGTTTTGAACTCCGGGGGTGTATGTGCGGCTGCTGCCCGAAGATTGAGACGCATATATTAAAAAGGATCGCCGGTTTTATGGGTTTTGTCAGGGATGCACCAAATAAGTTACCACGGTTTTCCTCCTCCTTTTTCCCCATCGAGGTGAGAAGCAGGAGGGGGAGAGCCTGTGCATCCCGGTATTTCCGGATCTCAGTTGCAAGCATGAACCCGTCCATCTCCGGCATCTGCATATCGAGGACCGCGATATCGAACGGTTCTCCATTCCTGACCCATGCGAGCGCTTCAGCCGGGAATCCCGTATCCCGTGGCTGCATCCCCCATGCCTGCGTCTGGAGGATGAGTATCGTACGGTTAGTTTCATTATCATCAACAATAAGAACCCGTTTGCCCTCTAACAATGACTTGCCGTGCAAGGTGGTGGATTCAACCCCCGACTCTGATTCTGTTCTGATTGTGAAGTGGGCCACGCTACCAGGCCCCCCACATTTACGTCCTCTCTCAGGGGTCTCGGGTGCAGGGGATTCGAGCCATGCGGATCCACCCATTAGTTCTGCAAGACGCAGGCAGATGGTAAGACCAAGGCCTGTACCGCCATACTTTCTTGTCGTGGACGCATCGACCTGTGAGAAAGATTTGAAGAGCCGGTCCATCCGATCCGCAGGGATGCCGATTCCCGTGTCCCGAATAGAAATATGCAATTCAATGGTGTTGTTCGAATTTCCTTGCGTCTCGCCGATCTTCCCGCCATGTGCCTCAATAATCCGCTTCACGGTGGAAAGCCCGATACCGGTGCCCGGGATATCTGGGTTCAGCCGTTCGAACAGCCCAAAGATCTTCGGCTGGTCCTCGTTCCTGATACCGATCCCGTTGTCCCGGACGAAAAAGACTGGTCCGGGGTCATCGTGGCGAACGCCGACTTCTATTCGCGGCTCCTTCTGGTCGCCCATGAATTTTACCGCGTTTTCAAGCAGGTTGGTCATGACCTGCAGGAGACGTTGCCTGTCACCGGAGACAACAGGGAGATTTTCTTCAACGGTCAGTATAACGCCCCGGTTTTCGAGGGATATGGCAAGCAACCCGGCAGCTTCCCCCGCAAGTCCGGTGAACGGGATATATTCCGGGGTGTCCACACCCTTTCCGCTTCGTGACAGTTCAAGGAGGGTAGAAATAAGGCGGTCCATCTTTTCCACCGCAGCAGTTATCCTTTGAAGGTCACCCTTCACCCGTTCAGGATTATTGTTCTGTAAATCCTGCCCTAGGTACCCTAAAAAACCCTGGATGGTGATAAGCGGGCTTTTCAGGTCGTGCGATACGGTGTACGTGAACCGGTCGAGTTCGATGTTTTTCCGCTTAAGTTCTTTTAAGAGGACATTCTTCACTTCTTCTGCCTGTTTGCTCACCTCGATCTCCCGGTTCAGATCATCTCTTGATGCGGTAACACTCCGGATCTCTCCGGCCATCCGGTTCAACCCGGCTGCAACTCCCCCCATCTCATCCTCGGTAGTGACGGGTATCCGGTATTCGAGGTGGCCCCTGGCAAACTCTTCGCTCCCGGCATTCACTTCATTTATAGACTGGATAAGCCGGCGGCTGATGAGCAGGTAGTTGACACTGATAATCGCAAGCATTGCAAGGATCAGGGCAAGGACAAGTATATTATTCCAGAAACGGGCTTCGTTCACGTCATTATTATATAAATGCCGGAGGCGCCATGCTTCAAAGATCAATCCCTGTGAGTGTACATTAAACCGGCTCCACATGACCTGCTGGTAGCTGACAGGGAACAAGACAGCCCCATTACCCAGTGCTCCCGGTTCCGCGATTTCCCGAAACAAAACCCCGGTATTTTCATTGTAATCCTTTATGGTTGCGATGCTTTGGGCTTCTTCTTTATTTTCAGATTTGAGCTGACTGATGATCGGCTGGAGCGAGGCATACCGCTGCTCCCATTGAAGATGGGCCCGGGGTTCTGCATTGAGGAGATAATCATTGGAGAGGTAGGAAAGTTCGTAGCCTCCCCTCACCACATCTGCTGCAAGATTCTCCTGGCGCTGGAGATCATGCATATTCTGGTAGCTCATAATAATCGAACCCGATATTGCCACCGCAAGGACCAGGGAGATTATCAGGCTGATCCGGATCTGGTTGATGATGTTCATACGCACCCCATGAAATTACCGTATAATCGTGACAGCCGATGGCTTGACCTCACGGAGCGCTTCCTGTGATACCATGTCAAGATACGATGACCTGGCATTCCCACCTGTCATGTTCTGTTCAGTCATCCAGCGTGCTTCATCCTCCATTTCAACGATTAATGCCTGGTCAAGTGAGAGCACGAACCGGTAATCTTTCAAGGTGCTGTTGACAGACTCATCGGTCATATTGAGGCGCCGCTGGAGAATTTCCTTTGTCTCAGGCTCGTGTGAGGTAGCAAACGTCTCTGCCTCATCAAGAGCACGCAGGTACTTTCGGATCACTTCCGGCTTGTCGCGGATTAGGTCAGACCGGGCATAGGAAACCCAGTAATAGAACTGCCCACTCTGAGCCCGCCATCTTGTGCTGTTCCGCCCGAGCTGCTGTTCGGTCTGGTAGGCATACGGTTCCCAGATAACCACGGCATCAGAGTCACCGGAAACCACACTTTTTATCGCATCGGCAGGGGCCAGGTGAAGGACGGTGATTTGTGAGGTATTCATCCCGTTGAGGGTAAGATACCTCCCGAGGAAAAACTCTGCTACACTACCTTTTGGAACGGCAATTGTTTTTCCTTTCAGGTCAGATGGCGTTGATATTCCCCGGTCGCTCCGGATGATAACATAGAGATTATTAATTTTAGCCGTGGTTGTGATGAACCGAAGGTCCGGGGACTGGAAACTGTTCGCCACGCCGACAAACTCTGCCGCATAAGCAAGGTCAGCGTTTCCGGCGAGAAGTTCCTTTACCGCATACGTCCCGGCGGGATATGCATGAATCGTCACATTCAGCCCGTGCTTCTGAAAGTATCCTTTCTCATCGGCGATCAGGGTTAATAGTGACGGTTCCTGTGTACCGCTTGCAATGATGAGCTGTTCTGACCCGGCCGAAGTCTTTGCAGGCAGATTTACGAAAATTAGTACGAGTGCGATCAGGAGGATAATCACAATTATTCCGATCCCAATAAATTTCCAGGTACAAGGATTCCCCCGCTTACATGTATCCATGTACTGGTTCCCCCATTGAACAAACCTTCTTCTGAATTGTCATCAAAACAGTTGAATGTCCCTTAACCACCATCATCGTAGTCATAGCTTTTCCACCTCTTAATTACCCTCAATTTCCGGCACACCTGGTAGTGTGAACCAGAACGTAGTCCCTTTCCCCGCTCCTTCCGATTCCACCCATACCTTACCGCCGTGAATTTCGATGATACGTTTCACCAGTGCGAGGCCGACACCAGTGCCCGGAACACTGACTTCAAGCCGCTCAAACAGTGAGAAGAGCCGTCCCTGGTACTCCGGGGGAATCCCGATCCCATTGTCCCGGACGAAAAAGACAGGTTTTTCTGCATCGTAGCGGGCACCGATCTCGATCAGAGGGGCCGGCTGTCCTCCCATGAACTTCACTGCGTTCTCGATCAGGTTCACCATCACTTCACGGAG
This sequence comes from Methanomicrobiales archaeon, assembly GCA_026394715.1. Classification (GTDB taxonomy): domain Archaea; phylum Halobacteriota; class Methanomicrobia; order Methanomicrobiales; family Methanospirillaceae; genus CAIKOD01. Next base: position 7,852 of record JAPKXR010000187.1, read on the forward strand.
CCGTTTTTTATCTCCGAAGACTTCAGGCAAATCTTTTTGAACGGCCAGGGTAACATTCCGTTCATGGATAGGTACCGCAAGAAGCTCCGCTGCTTCCTCCGATAATTCCGTCATGGATACCGGCTCTGGCGGCCCTATGATCTTGCCGATTCGCGATAACTCTAAGAGCGAGTCGAGCAGCTCCTGCATCTTTACGGTCGCATTGGAGATCCTCGCAAGGTCCTGGCGCATCCGCACCATGTCTCCCACCTGGGCATCACGCTCGACAAAACCAAGGAAACCCCTGATGGTGATGAGCGGGGTCTTCAGGTCGTGCGAGGCCGTGTAGGCAAACCGTTCAAGTTCGGCATTTTTCTGTTCCAGGTCAGCAAACAGCCGCTCGCGTTCACGCTCAGAACGTTTCTGTTCAGTAATGTTCAGGGTATAGATCCTCGCAACCTGTAATATCCGGTTTAATGAGATATTTTCTGCAAATATCTCACTACCAATTGTAATTTCCCGGTACACCTGGGGTTCATCAGTCTCCATGAGTAATCGCAGGATTTCATCCTTATCCCCGGGTATGAACAATCCGGGGTCGTCCGGTAACCCCAGGTCCTGAAGCGCAGTCCGGGTAACGGCATTCGCAAACGTAATCTCGCCCTCTGCATTCATCTCGATGACCGGGTTTGGGTTCAGTTCCGGGAAACTTGCGAGCCATCGGATACGGTCAAGGGCGTTCTTCTGATCGGTGATATCCATTCCCTGCGCAATCGTCGCAATGATCTTATCGTCGCGGTCAAGAACATTCGCCGAGTTCCATAGTACGGAATGGGTGTTTCCATCTGCATGAAGAATCGGGATCTCGACCGTTTCCCAGCGTTCACCTTCAAGAGTCTTTTTAATAAGCGCAAGAGAAGTTGTCCTTGTCCCTGCAGGGAACAGGACAGCAAGGTTTTCTCCCAGCACTTCATTCTGCGAACGGCCTACGAGGTGCTCGAACGCATGGTTGAACCGCGTTATCCGGAACTCAGGGTCCCATGTAATAATTGGAGCATTTGCATAGTTGAAGAGATTATTCAGATATTCATTGGTCTCCCGTAACGCCTCTTCCACCCGTTTGCGATCGGTGATATCCCTGTTGGAAACCCGCCTGCCAACACAGGTATGATTATCAGAACAGATAGTACGGCAGATGTGACTGATCCAACGTAGTGCTCCTTCACGGGTAACGATCCGGAACTCGATCTCAACGGGATCATCCGCTTTTTCATTTTGTGTGTGCAGGAACACATGCGAATCCCAGACAATTCGGTCATCAGGATGGACAATCCGGTCAACAAGGTCCCGATCATCAATGAAATCTTTCGGAAGGTACCCGGTGACACGTTCGACAGAGGGTGACATATAGACCACATTCCTCTGGTGGTCAATCCAGTATTCCCAGTCATAGGTCCAGTCTGCCATCGTACGGAACCGGGTTTCACTCTCCCTCAACGCATCTTCAGCACGTTTGCGCTCGCTGATGTCATTGATGCTTGAGAGGATGCAGGGTTCATTATTAAGGGATATTATCTGGGCCGAGAACAACCCCGTAATGATCGCCCCATCCTTCCGCCTGAACAGGAACTCCTCACCATTCACATTTCTGCCTTCGAGCAGGGTGAAAATTACCCGGTTGCGATCTCCTGCATCAACCCACAGGTCAAGACCAATTGAAGAATTTGTAACCGCTTCTTCATGAGAGAAGCCGGTTACCGGGGTGAACGCATCGTTCACATCGATAAAACTCCCATCCGCGGCGCGGGTAATGGTAATGGCATACGGGGATGTCTTAAAAGCGGTGGCGAACTTTTCCTCACTCTCACGAAGATCCACTTCTACTTGTTTTCGTTCGGTGAAATCCGTAAATGTCCCATCAATTCTTACTATCCGGGCGTTTTCGTCTCTGACGAGATGGGAATTTGCAAGGACGACAATATTCACCCCCTGGACAGTCTTTGCATTAATGCTGAAATTCTGTATGACTCCTTTTGCCAGGAGTTCCTCTACATATGTCGTCCTTTCATCGGGATTCTGCCAGAAATCAGGTAACTGGGTCCCTTTCAAATCCAGGTCAGCATCGATACCGAGAATGCGGTTAAAGGCAACATTGTGCTCCAGCAGCATCCCTTCGAGGGTGCAGCTGTAATACCCTTCATCCAGGGTTTTCACCGTTTCACGGAACTTCCGTTCACTCTCGCGCAGCGCCTCTTCTGCCCGTTTCTGATCAGTGATATCCCGTATCGAACCAACAAACGCCTTGAGTGAACGGTCAGGGTTCCGGAGGGGTACTGCCGTAATCAGCGCGTCAATCACAGACCCGTCTTTTTTCATGAGCTGGACTGCAAACTCCTTTACATAACCCTCCCCTTCAATCCTGGCAAGGAGAGCACCCCGCTGCTCCGGGTGCAGGTACAGGTCAGGAAGCGGCAGTGCCATCAACTCCTCCCGGCTGCCATACCCGAACATCTCAAGGGCGGTGTCATTGAAATCCACCCACTGGCCCCCGGGTGTGGTAATAAACACGGAATCGCGGGACGTCGTGAAGAACTCGCGGTACTTCTCTTCGCTCTCGCTGAGCGCCTCTTCCGCCCGCTTCCGGTCGGTGATATCCTCTATGGTGTTATCAAAATAGATTTTGCCATCAGGAGAGACTTTTTTAATTGAGCTGATACGCCCCCAGATTGGCCTTCCTTTGAGGGTTTTGTACCTGACTTCCATGCCCTTAATGGCGCCGGAGGCCAGGATCTCCTCGCTGATCCGGCGACGCTGGTCATGGTCAAGATAAAGGTCACGGGGGAGGACTAAAAGGAGCTGCTCGCGGCTGTCTGCTTCAAAGATCCTCACCGTTGCCGGGTTCACCTCGACAAGGGTCCCCTCTGGTCCCGGCGTAGAACGGAGGATCCCGATACTGACAGATTCGAATAATTCCTTGTACTGCTGCTGAGCCGTTGCCAGTTCAATATCCGTCTTTTTTCGTTCGGTACTATCCATCAGCGTTCCGATAAAACGCATCGGTTTACCAGAAATGTCATAAATAATCTCCCCTTTGGCATGACAGTATTTGAGCACGCCATCCCTGGTGACCAGCCTGATATCGACATCCAGCGGTTCACCGGACTGCAAAGAATGTTCGAATGATTTGGCGTACAGTACCGAATCATCGGGGTGAACGAACCTGCCGTTTTCTTCGAAACCCGGGACGAAATCCTGCGGTGATACACCGAAAATCCGGTAGGTCTCGTCCGACCACCAGACATGATTGGTTCGCAAATCCCATTCCCAGCTCCCGATCATGCCGATATGCTGGGCTTCATTCAGTCTTTTTAAGAGTTCCGATTTGACCCGCTCACTCTCCTGGAGTGCATCTTCCGTCTGTTTGCGATCGGTGATATCGATAATCGAACCTTCCGCAACATCCCTTTCATAATCATAGCGGGCTGAGAACAGCCCCCGGAACTCCTTTCCCGTCAGCCGGTTCCGGAATAAAACCGAATGATCATCGATATGCCCCTGCTCCCGCAGGATGCGACCTACCAGAGCCCGCTCATCGGGATTGACATACGCGGAGAGCACGTCCTTTCCTATCGCTTCTTCAACCGATGGGAACCCGAACATGTCTGCGTAACGCTGGTTGCAGGCGACCACCTTTGCGTCGGTCATGGTCGTCTCAAAGAGCCCGACCTGTGCATAATGGTAGAGGTTTCGGTATTTCAGCTCGCTCTCGCGGAGTGCCTCTTCTGTCTTTTCGCTCCCGGTAATATCGATACCCTGCGCAATGGTCGAGACCAGTTCACCGTCGCTACTCAGAATATTAGCCGAATTCCAGAGTACCGTATGGACCGTCCCATCGATAGAGAGGATCGGTATCTTGATGCTTTCCCACCGTTCTCCCTTGAAAGTCTCCCTGATCAGCGCAAGAGACGAGTCCCGGCTCTCATTCGGAAACAGAATATCGAGGGATTTACCGATGATCTCCTGTTCGCTCATCAGCGTCATGTCTTCGAATGCATGGTTGAACCGGGTGATTGTAAAGTCAGGGTTCCATACGATAATCGGAGCACTGGCAAAATCGATCAACTTCCGGAGGTACTCAGCGGTTTCCTGGAGTGCATCTTCAGCCCGTTTGCGATCGGTGATATCCGTGGCATAGATCCGGATGGACGAGAATTGCGGGGTAAAATACACGTTCTCCCGGAAAATCCGGTGGTGTAGCTCAATTTCGTGCACCTCATGATGATCTTCTGTAATCGGTATCCCATCCAGCCGGTCCCGCACATTAGGCGGGATGAAAATACGGGGGTCTGTCTCGCCCATCGCCTGGAGCGAACTCCTGCAGGAGGGATTAACATACAGGACGGACCCTTCCGGGTCGGCCTCCAGGGTCAGCACCGGCGTGAGCTCGGGAAATGAAGCAAGGTGTACTGCCCGTTTTTCTGCCTGTTTGCGGTCCGTAACCTCCCGCATGATGACGAGCTTTGCAGGGAGCATACCGCCTCCCGATCTCATCTCCTGGATTGAGACCTCAAACAACCGTGCCCCCACCCCATTCCCAATCGTGATAGTGCATGGGACTGGTTGCTGTAGCACAATACATTCCATGAGCCCCCCATAATTTTTTAGCGGGACCGAGGCCGCCTTGCCGATATCCTTCATCCGGTTAAAACCGAGCACCTGCTCCGCAGCCGGGTTGAAGTCCACGAGTCTTCCCTCCGGGTCAATCACCAGCATCGGGTCAGTCATCTGCTCAAAGAGCATGGTGCGGGCAATCGGCACAATATCAATAAACCGGAACTCAAAGAGGGCAATCGCCAGGAGAATCCCGGTGAAGGCGAAGGTACTGGGGGTCATATTATAGCCTTTCACCGGGGAGATACCAAGCGTGAACAGGATATCAAAGACCACCGGGATTACGATGGCCGCAAAAAAGAGCAGGGCCTGTCGTGCGTAGAGTTTCTGGCCGCCGAATATCACCTGGAGGAGGAGAATGAACGTCGCCACCTCCATGACATAGTTAAATGGTATGTAGACTGCGGAACACCAGATACCATTTGTAAACCCGAGCACGGAGAACCCACCGGCGGTCTCGAGAAGGGTGTAATTATACCGGAACAGCGTGGAATACTGCGTTATAAGTACAAGCACCACGGTGATAACAGGAATTACGAGAAGAAGTGCCAGGCGGCGCTTCGTAAGCCATGAGCCATGCCTGGTGAAAAAAATCGCGATCAGCAACAGGACCAGCGTGATAAACGAAATTCCGATATACCTCACCTGCATCAATCCGATCTTGAATGGAAGACTGCTGCTTGAGATATCGAAAATAAAGGTTGCGCACCAGATGGCGCAGATGTACATCAGGACCTCAAACGGTAGCTGGACTGGCTGGCCGTTGAACCGGCGGCTGTACAACCCGAGGGCGATGTGAATGACCATCCCGGTAAGGAGCAGGATAACAAACAGCCATGGGATCAGGATGGACCAGCTCCAGGACGGAAAGAACAGGTATGGAAAAATCTGGTAAATAAACCGGAAGTGTCGGAGGAATATGCCCCGGCAGGTTGTTTCCACATCCCTGGATTTTGTGGATTCCTGTGAGGGTCGCGCATAACGTATGGAATGCGCTCAGTTATATTAATAGGATTTGGGTAATCTTCATTTGATGAACGAGATGTTTTCTGCTTGTGAGACGGGGTTATAAGGGGCCGTCAGATTAACCGAAATATCCCAGGGTTTCGCCGAACCATCTATTTCCCGTCATTTTTACCTTACCAAAACCACGATCTAATAACGCCTATAACCCGTTTATCGAAGGTACTCCGCCAGGTAAATGCTCCTGCCTGCTTAAATCGCCAGTATTTTCCCCCGTGTTAGATCGGTCCTGATAAAGGTTATATTGGGAGATTTTAATAGGATTAAGCAGAATTAGGCGTTTATAGGGTTGTAGCCTTTTCTCGGGCACGGTAAAGGACCCCATTAACCCGGGATTTGGAATGAGTGGATACCCGGCAGAAACGGACCCCTACCACACCACGGAAGTTATTTATGGTAATATCTCCGGTTAAAATTCTCATCCTCTTCGATTTGTTTTTGAATCCGGATGCATTCAACCATTATATTTCTCAACCCTTCAATTACTACAGGGGGGTAACATTCGTTCTGCTGCATCCACAAAATGATCTCGCCTACCTTCGCGACGACCTCGGCCAATTCCTCACCCTGGGTTTTTTTCTTCTTCTTGGGCCACATTTAACCGGACCTCTTGAATTATCAGCCCGGATTGATGACTCCATGCATCGGTTGAGGTATCCACAATGAACATGGCATCCCGGGATGGCATTTGCAGGCAGATAAAAGGTGGTCCTCCCCATTATATATCCTGATTCGTCCCATTCCCGTTACTGAAATATTTCCGTTGTTTTGGCTTTGATGGTCCTAACTCTCATATGAGTGATTGGGTACCACTGCAATCTATTCAGCCACAGGAAACACCCTTCTTCCAAAACAACAGCAATTCCCCTTTACAAAACTTCAACTGCCACCAATTCCTCAAATACCATTAAATCCTCGTCTTTCCTAACTAGCCTGTACCAATGGCTAAATATTCATGGCACGGCGAATCGGTCCTTCATCCGGCAACCTCAATGAGTAATTCGCTACGGACAACCGTCCCTGCATATCTTGTGAACCGGTTTGATCTCAAGAAAGGAGACAAATTAAGTTGGAGTATTGAAAACGAGTCTGTTGTTATCCAGGTGACAAAACAGGAAAATAAAATCATACGGTCGTAATCACTGACCGGGAAAAAAGTGATTGTCATACTCGCAGAGTCAGCGGAAGAGATAATCCCTCGATTTTGCGCCCGAATTAACGAAACGATACTCAAAGGGGGTGTGGTAGCACCAACCCCAACTCCTAAAGTCCATTCTCGTTCGTTTAAATCGCCCGCATTTGGCTCCGATCGGGTTCGATGCAGGAGTTGGCTAAATTGGGCGATTTTTACCAGATTCAACCAATATCCAGCCGTATTTGGTGTTTACCCCTTTCCCTATACCCGGAAATGGTAAGAATTTCCTCCTAAAAAAACACCGTATTGCCCATTGGGGTATCGAAAACGGTAACCATGCAGCAGCCGCGGATTACGTAAATTCCCACCAGTGAAGGGGCCGTTAACGATGTTCGTGCCGGCGGTCTTTGAGGTGTTCCAGGTAATCAGGTGGGACCAAGGGTCTCTTCGTGCCTTTGCATCTTACCGGATTATTCAGGACTCATGCCGAAATTTTCCCGGTATCATAACTTATTCCAAGGCAGGTATATTTCGTTGAATCTGTAGCATAACGGTCAATGAAACGTATTGTTGTGACGGTTAAAGGCCGGGTGCAGGGAGTCGGATACCGGAACGTTGTGGCTGAGTATGCACAACAAGGCTGATAGTTCAAAGGTATGTCCGGAACATGCCGGACGGGTCTGTGCAGGTAATTGCTGAGGGGAGTTGGGACTCGCTGCTGACGTTAGCCCGGTATTTACATGGTGAGGGTGACCCGGTAATCTGTGTCCACCATCCCCGGGGTTGAATGGGGTGTCCCCACGGGAAAATTTTCGGAGTTCGGTATACGAGCCAGGGGACCGTTACCCGTGGGAGCGGCTACTGGCCTGATGGGAACGGCATACGGGTTTGTTATCCACGTGGTACCCAAAAGTCACGATAATGAAACAGCACTTCTTTTTTTCCCGGTTGACACGGGGGTACCGGCCGGGGCCAGAAATCCACCCGAAGACTTCCGAATTCCTGGGTATCATACGTGGTACCAGTCTTTGAGCTGGCTGGCAGGTCATGCAATGATATTCATGTGTCACCGTGATAATCTAATACAGAATAACCATGGCAGACGAGGAAGAACGGTCACCGTTACAATCCGGAAAAAACGTTATCCTGACAGGTCCCCCCTTTTACCTACCTGAATTTGAAACGTCGTACCGGTATATCATTGATGAATACGAAGTGACTCCCCGTGATATTGCCATTTTCATGCCGTGTGCCGTCCGGAAGCCCTACAGTACAAGCCCGAGCCACCGGGTTATCAGGAAAATAATTTCCGAAATCTTCGAACCACACGAGTATCATATTGTGATCTTTGGTACCTGCGGGATTGTCCCTGCGGAGCTTGAGGAGATGTACCCGTATGCGCATTACAAGTACATGCTTGGAAAATGCAACGATAAAAAAATCCAGGCTGACTTCCTCAAAATTGAGACCGGACGGGTGAAAGGGTACATGGAAAAGACCAGGGATATCTACAAATACAGGATCGCTTATTGTATCGGGGTCTTTCGTGAGGCCCTGGTCCAGGGGTCAAAGGAAGCCGGTGTCCCGATAGATATGGTACTGCCAACCCGTGATATGATCAACAAAATAATTGAACAAGACTGCCCGTTCGAGGAAGGAAGCCTTTTAATGGACGAATACCTGGAGGAGTTCTACCTGGGGCTGGAAAGAGTCAGGAACTCCCTGTACGGACCGGCGATACCATAATTTCTGCCTGTTTTGGGTTTCACACCGGGGCATACTGGTGCAGAAGTCCAAAAAACCTCTTGTCCCCCCTGGTTTCTCCGGGGTATTTCCAGTAGATGCCGGGCTGCCAGCACCGCCCATGCCCCTGTTCTGATACGATACCGGATGAAAGAAAATAAATACTTCCCGCCCAGGATCTATCGAATGACCTTCCGGCGCCCGGAATGAATGGGAAAAATATTTATTGCTTTTTGGAAGGATGCATCATCTCATGCTGCTCCATGAGCTGGTTGTACATCTCTTCCCCTACACATTCCTTTGCGTGTTTGCACCACTGGACACAGGAAACAATGTCGTTGTAAATGATAAACCCGCATTTCTGGCAGGTTACTTTGAAATCGTTAGAGAATACCTCGACCTCCTCACCGCAACCGGGGCATTTTTTAATGGCAAGTGTCGGTGTCCGCTGGTCTGCGGCACCCGGGCAATGGTCAAACATCGCACGCCACCACGGCCCTGTATTCCTTCAGGAGTGCCGTTGTATACGGCCCGGTTTTCTTTGAGGGGACATAGTTGAACTCATTGACCCGCTTCATAAGTTCGACTGCAATCTCACCATCATCGATGAGTTTCAGTTTTTTCACTTCGTTGATAATAAAATCAAGGTGGTCGATACCGGTATCTTTTCCGTCGATGCAAATCAGCCGGGTCTTGATCTTATCCGGTGGAATGCCCCCGCATATCGAACAGTAGTACCCATCTTTCTCGTCCCCCGCCATGATGTTTTCGTTTCACTCCCTGATCATCGTTAGGCTCATCTTGAACCGTGTGATTGCCGACAGTGCATGGGGCACGTTCGCCGGGAAAATAATTGTTTCCCCCTCTTTCATCAGGGATGTCTGTCCTGCCACCCAGACTTCACATTCCCCGTCAAGAATGGTCACCACTGCATCGAACGGTGCGGTATGTTCGGAAAGCCCTTCGTTCTCATCAAAGGAAAAAAGTGTGATACTTCCAGGCTTGCGGTTGATAATCATCCGGCTCGCAACGGTCCCATCTGAATAAGTGACGAGGTCCCGTAACCGGAGTACCTTACCGGTCAGTTCTTCACGTTTCTTATCGGGCCGATCGTGGTTTTCGGGTATGTATTCTACCATTTGATTTCTATCCTCCGGATAACCACATCATCTCATGACGTGATTAGGTTTCATTTCTTCTAACAACCGGGACCAGGGAGTCCCTGGTGGTCCCGGCTCTACTCAGCTATTCTAGTTCTGGTAGTAATAGCAGATAAACTGCTGGCGGCGGTACTCACCTGCCTTCATGGGTGACGAAATGTTTGACCCGTCCGGAGTCCGGACTGCCGGGCATAACGGGCAGAAGGCACCAAAAAACATCATCTGTTTTTTCCCTTGCCGGGTGATAATAGTGACCTTTCCGTAAGATTCAACCGGTTCACCCCCGGAAAACGGAGTCATAAACCCCGGTCTGCCAGGTCCAGGCAGCACAACCATTGGGACATGCACTGAGCAGGTACTTGGGGGACCTGAGCTGGAGTCCCGGCCTGGTACGGCCCCCCGCACTCATGGGCGACCATCGCAACGCCCCCCTGCTGTTCTGTCAACCTGATCGTATGCCAGGTTCCGGGCCCAGGTGTTCCGCAATCTTTTTTTTTGTGACAGAGGCGCGGGTAGGCAGGATCAACATCCGCGATTTTCCTGGAAAAAATCCTTTTGCATCAGGCGCCTTATATCGGCGGGGGAATAGTCACTCATTATCCGTCCCAAGGCGACTTCCACGTTTTCCTGCCGTGGATAGCCTGCCAGGACTCATGCACATCTCATGGATGGCTGTAACGGTACCACCAGGTTTCCATCGTAATCAACGGTCAACGGGTCGTCTCCGGTTTTGTGATGAGCCGTTTAATTTGGCATATCATATGCCGGGTCCCCTTTTTTAGGTTTATGCACCAGGGACCATACGGGGGATGTCTTCCGCAACATTTTTGTTTTTTGCTAACCCGAAATTTTCCACCAGTACATTAAGGACACCCGGTGAGACGAACGCAGGAAGTTCCGGCCCGATAGTGATATTTTTTACCCCGAGGTGTAATAACGCCAGGAGGACAAGCACCGCTTTCTGCTCGTACCAGGCGATATTGTAGGAGATTGGCAGGTCATTAATCCCAACACCAAATGCTTCCGCAAGTGCTGACGCAATGACGACGAGGGAGTAACAGTCGTTGCACTGGCCGGCATCAATGACCCGCGGTAGTCCACCGGCAGTACCGAGGTCCAGGCTGTTGTACCGGTATTTTGCGCACCCGGCCGTGAGGATGACCGTGTCCATGGGCAGGGCGTTTGCAAATTCCGTATAATATTCCCGGGACCGCTGCCGGCCATCGCACCCGGCCATAACAATGAACCGCTTGATATCTCCTTTTTTTACCGCGTCAACCACGGTGCCGGCGATTGAAAGGACCGCATGGTGGGCACACCCCGTGGTCAGGTCCCTGCCGGATGAGTCCAGGGCTGTGGGTGGCGGGCATGTCTTTGCATGGGCAATGAGGGAGGAGAAATCTTTTTTCCCATCGGCAGATGAGGTAATGTGGGTGATACCCGGGTACCCGGCCAGTCCCGTTGTATAGACCCTGTTTTTATAGGAGTCTTTCGGGGGGACAATGCAGTTCGTTGTTACGAGGACCGGGCCGTTGAACGAATCAAACTCCTCTTTCTGCTGCCACCATGAACCCCCGTAGTTGGCGATCAGGTGGGGGTATTTCTTAAACGCAGGGTACGCGTGAGTGGGCAGCATCTCTCCATGCGTGTAGATATCCAGGCCGCTATCCTTCGACTGCTCCAGCAGCATTTCGAGATCTTTTAAGTCATGACCGGTGATAAGAATACCCGGCCGTTTTCCCACCGTGGTCTTTACCGGGGTGATCTCCGGGTTACCATACGTGCTGGTATTTGCCTTGTCAAGGAGGGCGAGTGTCCTGACACCGACCCCCCCGCATTCGAGGACCAGTGCGGTCATCTGGTCTGCCGGAAGGTCCTGCAGGGTTGAAGCCAGCGCTTTCTGGATGAAGGTAGTAATGGACTCATCGGTATATCCCAGTACCGCTGCATGGTGGTAATAGGCCCCGACACCTTTCAGACCATAGACAAGGAGGGAACGGAGTGACCTGGTATCGTCCTGTACCGCGGCATCGAGCACAATCTCCTTCTCTTTCTCACGAATATCGGTCTCATTTCCTGGTGTCCAGGTGCAGGCATCAGGCTCCTTTCCGGCGAGTGGGGGGATGGAGTTCCGTATGCTAACTGCCCTGCTAATCTGCTCATTGAACCGTTTATTATCAAAGTTGACATTTGTCAGGGTAGAGAAGAGTGCTTCGGGAATAAATGAACCCGCTTCACGGTTTCCTTTCCCCTTCTCCATTGCTGCAATATTTCTGATGGATATTCCCTTGCACAGGTAGAGGAGGACATCCTGGAACGCTGCCGTATCTCCTTCCTTTCCGCATACACCTTTTATTGTGCACCCGGTCCCTTTTACGGTTTCTTCACACTGGTTACAAAACATGGCTACGACATCCTGATAGTTTCTTTTTGCTACATTGTATCTTTTTGATACCAGATGATATATAGTGGGAAGTTTCTAAAATGATACTATGCAGGAGGGGTGTACCGTCAACCAGACCGTGAAATACCTGACAAAAAAGTGGACGCTCCTGGTAATCCTTGAACTCTACAAAGGGAAAAACCACACCCGCAGATTTGGTGAATTAAAGGAGTCGTTACCCGGTATCACATCGAAAGTCCTCTCTGCACGATTAAAAGAACTCGAAGATGAGGGGTTGATCAAACGATACGTGGAAGCAGGAAATTTCCCGATCAAAAGTGAGTATACCCTCACCGGCAGCGGGCTTGAGATCGTGGAGATCATCAAGGGTATGAAGCAGTGGGCGCTGAAATGGAAGATTGATAACATCGCCTGCGGCAACCAGGCCTGTGAGAAATGTGTGCTTTAAAAAAAGGTTATTGCTCTAAATTAACCTGGATTGACATATTTGAAACGACCGTTCCGTTTTTCTCAAGGGTAATAGCAAGCGGGTAGGTGCCCGGGTCAAGTCCCGAACATTTTGAACAGGTGGGGAGATGATAATCATAGAAGAAGACATTCGGGCCCGGTGTAAGATTCGCCCGCATGATATGGGATAAACGTGTCTGCCCGTAACTATCTGTTATCCCTTCAATTTTCAGGGACGTGTCGGTGGTGAAGCCCGTGGAATTGACGAGGATCTTCATCATCATGACGTCGTTGGAATGATAGAGGTCCTTATCCGTCGTCACCGAGAAAACATTCGCTCTGGCAGGCTTGAACATGGATGAAAGAAACATCGCAGACACTGCGATAAGTATCACCACTACCACCGCAGTAAAGAAAACGGTACTTTTTTGCATTCAGGAAGCTGTTTTCCCCTGCTTGCACATAATAATAGTTATCGTATCCTCGCAAATACCAAAAAAAAGATACAGCCATCGGTTCACATCCTGCCGGTATACGTTGCACGCAGTTTTTTGTCACAACACGAATCCCGTGGTGTGCGAAGGATCATCAGCGGGAGGCCATGGGAATGACACCCGGCGGGTAACCGGAAGGGATTGGGATATACGGTCCCCGGTAAAATGGTTGAATAATTTAAACAAGAGAGATGAATCAAGGGGCCTTTTACATCTAAACGGACATGATACCAGATCCGGGGGGACAGGAATACAAAATGTAACGGTCAATGGGGGCCATTCGGATTAAATCACCCCTGTTTTCATTAAGATGGCCTGGAACGTGAGTTTTGTGGGGTATTTTTTTAGGAACCGGATCACCTGTTCAACCACTTCGGAATTCCCTGGCATTTTTATATGACTATCGTGATCAGGGTATAGGTTAAAATTTTCCAGGTCCCGTGGTAATATAACGATTTCAGCCCCGGGAAGATCTGAATCGGCATGGGTGACGATGCCATCACCGTTCCATGTCAGGTGCCAGGTGCCGTCCGGAAGAAGCCCCGGTGTCTTTTCCGTTGAATTGCGGGAATAAGTCTGGTGTCTGTGTTGAGTTGGTGGAAAGGATTATTCTGTACGCGATATCGTTTCTGAGCCCGGCCCCGGAAAGTGTCTTCATCGTCTGGCTGCCCGGGCGGAATTCCTGGACAATGACGTCATCTGCCGGAATATATCCCGGAGGCACAAAGACCCCCGTCAGCCTGTTGATAACCTTCGGGCCGTAGTCAGGGTGATTGAACAGTTCTGCCATTTCTGAACCGTTATTCGGCGGCCCGATGCCGATAAGCTGCCGGACTTTCTCCCTCTTCTCCTCTGCCGTCTATCACTTCAAGCAGGTACCGGGCGATACAGGTGCCCATGGAGTGGCAGACAATATCGAGGTCGCCACAGTAACCCGTCTCATCCCGCACCGAGTTGATAAAGTGCTGTAACCCTTTCGCGATCTCTTCGAGTGAGGTGTCATCCATCGCCACGTGATCGAAGTTCCAGAAGGAAATCTCCTCCTCTGACAGCCGTATGACCAGTTTTTTCCAGATACCCGGATGGCTTTTCCAGCCATGGACCAGTACAACGGGGACGTCCTCGCATATCCTGTGCAGCTATTTTGTTGCTGAATACGATGTAGAGGTTCTGCCCGGGTACGACAAGTGAATTATTACCGGCCACACGAGTTCAGGGAAACACCAGCTATCCGTGAAGGTTACGGGGACATGGGGAAAATTACGGCACCTATTCTCCAAACGAGACCATAATCTTAAGGCGAATAGTTGCTAAGACTGCCCATACTAAAAAAAGCATGACCGAATGAACCATATCATCCGGAACACTATAATGCAGACGGAATAGCAATGACTGATACTACTGCTCCCGTCCCCATCGCAAAGGGGCGGGAGATTGTCAATATGCTGCCAGGGATGGCAAATCGCCATGGCCTGGTTGCGGGGGCGACCGGTACGGGAAAAACCGTTACCCTGCGGGTACTTGCGGAAAATTTCAGCAGCATGGGAGTCCCTGTTTTTATGGCGGACATTAAGGGAGACCTTTCCGGCCTGGTGAAGGCAGGCGGGGATAACCCGAAGATCACCGAACGGGCAACTGAGGTCGGCCTTTCTGGTTTCTCGTACGAAGGCTATCCCGTCACGTTCTGGGATGTGTACGGGGTACTCGGTCATCCCGTGCGGACAACCGTTTCGGAGATGGGCCCGCTGCTCCTGGCCCGTATCCTGGATTTGAATGACATCCAGGCAGACGTATTAACCCTGCTCTTTAAAGTTGCGGATGACCAGGGCCTGTTACTGCTGGATTTGAAAGATCTCAGGGCCATCTCCCAATACTGCGGCGATCATGCAAAAGATCTCCGGACTGAGTATGGGAATATCTCAACGGCAAGCATCGGCGCTATTCAGCGGAGCCTGCTGACCCTTGAACAGCAGGGGGGTGACCGCTTTTTCGGAGAGCCTGCACTGAACGTTATGGACTTTGTCAGGACCGATCCCTCCGGCAGGGGGATGATCAATATCCTTGCGGCTGACCAGTTGATGCAGTCACCAAAAGTCTATGCCACCCTCCTGCTCTGGCTCCTGTCCGAGTTATTCGAAAAATTCCCCGAAATCGGGGACCCGCCGAAGCCAAAGCTGGTCTTTTTTTTCGATGAAGCCCATTTACTCTTCCAGGACACGCCGGATATGCTGAAGGAACGGATCACACAGGTAGTCAGGCTGGTCCGGTCCAAAGGTATCGGGGTATTTTTTGTTACACAAAACCCCCTCGACCTCCCGGACCCGGTACTTGGCCAGCTCGGGAACCGTATCCATCACGCTCTCCGGGCGTTCACACCAAAAGACCAGAAAAATGTAAAGGGTGCCGCCCAGACCTTACGGGTAAACCCGGCGTTTGATACCGCCAGTGTCATTATGGAACTCCGGATAGGAGAAGCACTCGTATCAATGCTGGATAGCCAGGGCAGGCCTGATATCGTCGAGCGGGCGCTTATCTATCCACCGCATAGCAGGATGACCCCGCTCACCCCGCAGGAACGGGACCTGGTGATCGTAAATTCCCCACTCAATGCACAATATGCGACTCTTATCGACCGGGAATCGGCGTACGAAG
Source organism: Methanomicrobiales archaeon (assembly GCA_026394715.1). GTDB lineage: Archaea > Halobacteriota > Methanomicrobia > Methanomicrobiales > Methanospirillaceae > CAIKOD01. The sequence goes on from JAPKXR010000187.1 coordinate 23,560, forward strand.
AATTAAAATCCCGGGCGCAAAAGGCAGCCCCACCGATAATTGCTGAAAAACCAAAGGAAACTCCACGAAAATCTCCTCCCCCAAATAAGAGGTCCGGGTCGGGTGATCTGATCGGCAGTGCGGCAAAGGGTGCAGCGGTCGTCATCGGGAGTCAGATCGGGCGTGAAATTATCAGGGGGATGCTCGGTTCATTAACAGGGACAAAAAAATGGTAACCAGGCGGTAGCGGGACCCGGCAGATTCCTTTTTGCAGGTGCTGCAACCAACCAGGTATATTGTGCGTAAATCGAATTTTTCCACAGGGTTACGCTTTTTTTACCTCGTCGCCCAGTGCTTCCCCGCTCCGCATCTGGTACAGGGCCATGGGGTCCATCTCGCTAAATTCTTCCGTCCCTGTCCTCATCATGACGTTTTTTATGCCGCTATTGACAATCATTTTCGAACAGAGAAAACAAGGCCAGATCCGGGTCAGTTCCTCTGTCTCGACATCGTAGCCTGCAAGGTACAGGGTGCACCCCCGTGCAAGCTTCCCCGCCTGGAGAAGGGCATTCATCTCTGCATGGACACTCCTGCACCGTTCATAGTTCGAACCGGAGGGGATATTATGGTCTTTTCTCCAGCAGTTATTCAGTTCGGTACAGTCCCGTTGTTTTCTCGGGGCCCCGGTGTAACCGGTTGAAACGATCGTGTTATACTCATCGACGATGATAGCGCCAAAATTGCGCCGAAGGCAGGTACCCTGGTGGGCACACCGGTAAGCCAGGTCAAGAAAATATTGGTGCCTGTTGGTCCGCATCGAAAGAGGTTATGGCAAAACATTGTATTAAAGAAGCCGGGTTTGTACCGGGTGGGAACTCTCACCCGGTCTTCATGTGGTCAAAGGTCTAGAAGTAGTGATTGAAACGGAGATAGATGCCGAGCACGAGTTGCAGGACTATGAATGCCGGGACCAACAAAAATTTTGTTTTACTCGTTTTATGATGGCATACTTTCATTGCCGCATATGCCCCGAACGGGCCGAGGAATGCACAGAATAGCAGGGTATTCTCCGGCGTCCTCCATGAGTGGTTCTCCGCTTTTCGCTTATCGTTCGCAAAAATGGCAAAGGACACCCCATTCACAAGAATGAAAACGATAACAAAAATGACCAGCGCAACGATTACAACCACCCCCAGTTCTTAAGAAGTTACCTTTGTTATAGGACTTAACTACATCGGTGATCCGTGCAATGGTTGCTCTGCTCCCTGCTACCAGTACCCGCCATGCAGGGGAAACCCGGGGACCATCCTGATATAATCGCCGGGAAGAAATGGAGCCCGGAATCTTTCGTGAATCCCAACGTAAATATACATAATTGGGGCAATACCTTTGAAAGTGGGAGGATTAAACAAATTATTTCCGCCTCCAACCGGTAAATTACGGACATGGCCCCAAAATGTATACCTTAAATAACTTAAACACGAGATGAGAGATCCATGAAGACCTGTATCATCTACCATTCCTATTCAGGTGTCACGCGGGGCATCGCCGAAAAAATCAGTGCCGCCTGTGGAGGAGACCTGGTGGAAGTTGCGCCGAAGGACAATTATTCAACGCTGTCTGCCTACTCGCTCGGGTGTCTTCGTGCAAGGAAAGAAGCGTGTGACCCGATAAGTCCGGATTCCATCGATGTATCGTCGTATGACCTGATCGTTATCGGGACGCCTGTCTGGGCCTGGAAAGCGACACCCGCGATCAACGGGGCAATTGCGGCGCTCATTGGGTGCGAGGGAAAAACGGCCGTGATCTTTGCGACCTGCGGCAGCTCGGCAAAAGATACCCTGCCGATAATAAAGTCCAAACTCGAACAGAAGGGAGTCCGGATAACCGGTGAAGTAGTACTCAGCAAATCGGAAATCTCTAAAAATGAGAAGATCAATGACCTGATTACGGCGGTCCGCACCGCAACAGGTAGTGGGTAAACCGTATGTTCCGGGATTCCCGGGCAAGGGAAATACAAACCCTGCCTTTTTTGCAACGGCCAAATGGGACCGGGGGCATTCCGGACCGGCAGTAAAAACCAAAGAGATAATTCAATGCGCGAGGCCCGGGAAATCACAATATACCAGTTACGATATATGTCAGGTAGAAGCGGAACAACCCAATGCCTGGAATACGGCCGCTTATTCGGTACGACAGAAAAACGCTATCGCAAAACACCCCGGTGGGTATACAGGCACGATGTACAGTCATGATCAGGAGGAAAAATGGGAATAGTTACGGTGATTGAAGCACAGGGCCTCACGAAGAAGTTCGGGGATACCACGGCAGTGGACAATGTTACCCTGACGGTACCGCAGGGTGCACTGTTCGGCCTGCTGGGTCCGAACGGGTCAGGCAAGACAACGATGATCAAGATGCTGACCGGCCAGGTCAGGCCAACAAACGGCCAGGCAACCGTACTGGGACTCGATGTCATGAACGACCCGGTGGGTGTACGAAAGTCTGTCGGGATTATTCCTGAACAGGAGACCCCGCCGAGTTTCCTTACGGCCATGGAATATCTTGCCTTCGTCGGGGCAGTCAGGAAAATTCCGGATATCGATGAAAAAGCGGCCTGGTGGTTTTCGTTCCTTGAGTTTGAAGACAAACGCGATGTACTCTGCAAAGACCTCTCCCGGGGGACACGGCAGAAACTGATGTTCGCCCAGGCGTTCCTCCACAAACCGGTACTGGCGCTCATCGATGAACCCCTGATCAATTTTGACCCGATTATGCAAAGAAAGGTCAAGGAGTACCTTTCAGATTATGTACAATCAGGGGGGACAATTTTTATCTCCACCCATATCCTCGAGATTGCGGAAGAGATCTGCACGGGGTTTGCCATCCTGCACAAGGGTAAATTGCTCTATAGCGGGGCGATCAGTGAACTTGCCGATAAAAAACAGCACCTTTCAGAGTTCTTCTTCTCACAGGTGCGGGACGACTGAGTATGGTAACAATTTCTGCAACTGATGCTTACCAGGGGGACCATGATCATGGGACTTGAACTTTTTACCTGCATGATGAAAGAGGAGTGGCGCCTCCATTCCACCATGTTCGGGAGCCTGAGTTTTGCCCTGTTCCCGGTGTTAATTTTCGGGATTGTCTTCATGAGTTCATTCCTCCTCCCCCTTTTCCGTGTAGTGCTTCCGGCAGGTGACCTGGGACTGATTACGATCGGGGTCTTCCTGCTCCTTGGGGTGATGGTCGGGGGCTTTGGACTTCTCGGGAACGAAGTAATGAACCGGCGGTTCGGGCAGATGAGCCTGCTTGCCTATTCCGCAAGGAGCCTACCCCTTTCCGAGCGGTATATCTTTACCAATTTTGTCATAAAAGACATCGTCTACTACCTGTTCCTCTGGGTACTCCCGTTCGTCCTTGGGTTTGCTGTTGCGTCCCCGTTCATCGGTGTACCGCCGGTCTACCCGCTTCTCCTTTTTGCAAGCCTTACCATGTCGTTTCTTTTCGGGTTATCAGCGATATTTCTTCTCTCCACGGTGTATTCTCGCTCTAAAACCGCACTTGCCATACTATTCACGGCTGTCCTGGTCATTGCAGGGTGGGCGTATCTTTCATATGGGGCCAGCCTCGCAGACCTCTTCCCTCCACTCCAGTTGCTCCGCAATGGTACATATCTTGCATTGTTTCTCTCCTGCATCCTCGTTGCCATCCCGTTTACGGTCTCAATCGCACTATTCACCCCGGAATACACGGGGACGTCCAAAAGGTTTTCAAACCTCCTCACCCCGCTTACGGGAAAATTATCGTTCTTTCCAACCCCACCCCTGGCGGCGAAGGACATAATTGACCTCTGGAGGAGCGGTGGTGGTGTCGGGCAGGTGCTTTTTTCGTTTCTCCTCCCGCTCGGACTGATCTGGTTCTTCCTGTCGGTGTTGAGGTCACTGGTCCCGGATTATGCAGTCCTGCTGGTATTCGCGGTGACCACCGGGATCATTTCGGCGACGATGTACACCTGGATCACCTCCTTTGACACCTTCAGCTCCTATGCCTGTCTGCCGGTCAGCGTTTCCACGCTCATCACGAGCAAGATTTGCACGTTTACCGTGCTTCAGCTGGTGCCCGCGGTGTTCATGGTGATCGTTACAATTATTACCGGCATGGTACTGTACCTCATCCCCGCAATGGTCATCTGGGGTGCAGTTTCATTCTATGCACTCTCGGTCTCAATTTATCTGACCGGGCTTACACCGAACATCCTTGTCTATGATGTGAACGTGCTGCTCGCTTTCCTGGTCCTTATCGGAGTCCCGGTGATGGTCGTGATCGCACTTGCATTTATCAACCCATATTTTGGAGTCGCTGCACTTTTGCTTGGTATTCCAGCATTCGGGCTCGTCAGCAAAGGATATAAACGGTGGGAAGGGAAAGAGATGGCCTCATTTTAGGGCCTTGACCCCCCGTGTGTCGTTGTCTTTCGCGGCACAGGGAACCAATTCCAGGATCGTCCAGCCGAAAAAGTCCTTCCTGTTGTCCTATTGGGGGATCGTCGTGCACGATACCGTGTACCCCCATCATCGTTCCCATCATCATTTGCCCGTTGTTGTCCCGTAGATGAACGGCATAACGAAGATTTATAGTCTGTGAAGGCAGAATACTCGTTCATATGCCGCGGGTCCTTGTCATTGATGATGCTGAGTATGCAAGAGATATTCTAAAAAAAATACTTTTAAAAGGGGGTTATGAGATTGCGGGTGAGGCAGGCGATGGAGAAGAGGGGGTCAGGGAGTTTTCCAGGACGAACCCGGATATTGTTCTCCTGGATATGGTCATGCCGAAGCTGGATGGCATCGGGACCATCAGGGCAATTAAAAAGATTGACCCCGATGCAAAAATCATTGTGATATCTGCAGACGGACAGACGGCCCATATCGAGGAGGCCGTGAAGGCCGGCGCACTGAGTTACATCAATAAACCGTACCAGTGGAGCGTGGTCCTCAACGAGCTGGCACAGTTGACTGGTGGACCGTAATAACGGGAACCTGGCGATAAATCCCTTTACCGGAAAGGGATTTATCCGGGTGGAATACCAATTTTGGCAGGAAGCCATTATTCCCTGATTATTCCGGATCTATGTGGGTGGCTACCTGTCGCCAGACGAAATGGCAGGTATGATCTCCTTTGATATTTTGATACGTTCAGGCCTGTAGACCGCCGTATTTCCGGGTATTTTTTTATTCATTGGGGAAGGGATGGGAAAAGACCAAACCCCCCTTGCCACACCAACCATTCTGATATGGTTCAGACCCAGGTCGAACTGGCGGCGGGGGGAGTCCTGACCCGCCAGGTGAAGGACGTGGCAATGGCAGGGCACGTGCCGCCGGATGTACTCATGGGCCGGGTTGCCCGGGGGAGCGTCGTGATAATGACGAGAGGGGAGGTATCGGTGGGTATTGGTGAAGGTCTCAAAACGAAGGTCAACGTCAATCTCGGGACTTCTTCGGTACCATGTAATCCACATGAAGAAGAAAAAAGGCCATTATTGCAGGAAAATATGGTGCGGATACCATCAGTGACCTGTCGATGGGTGGCAGTATCACGGACATACGGAAAGCGATTTTTGAAAACTCCTGCCTTCCGATCACCACGGTCCCCCTGTACCAGGCATGTGCAGAACAGGGAATAAAAAAATTAACCACTGACCATATCCCTGATGCCGTCCGGATGCAGGCCGGGGAAGGCGTAAGCTCGTTTGTGTTTCATTGCGTCTCAAACGAGATGCTTTCATTGCTCAAAACGAAACGGAGAATTCTTGAAGTTGTTTCCAAGGGTGGCTCGATCACCTGCGCGTACATGCTCAAAAACGAGGTTGAAAACCCATTTATCGAGAATTTTGATGAACTGCGGTCAATACTGAAACAACACGATATCGTCCTGTCTTTCGGGAATACGATGCGGAGCGGATGCATCCATGACATCCGTGACAAGGTCCAGGTAGCCGAGATGAAAAATAATGCTGAACTTGCGTCATATGCCCATGCATCGGGAGTCCAGGTAATAATCGAAGGGAACGGTGATCATGTCAGGGCAGACCGGATCGCAGGGTATGTCAAATACCAAAAACGCCTGTCCCCGTCTCCGCTCTTTGTCGCGGGTCCCCTACCGACCGATCTCGCGATGGGCCATGATCATATCGCCGGGTGCGTGGGCGCAAGTATCGCAAGCGGTGCGGGCGCTGATTATCTCTGTTATATCACCCCTGCAGAAACACCTGGGCCTTCCGGACCCGGAACAGGTCCGCAAAGGGCTGATTGCATTCAGGATTGCAGCCCATATCGGGGATAGCATCAAGTACGGCCTTTCAATGAAAGATGCCGAACTTGCTTCAAAGAGGGCGGAACTGGATTTCGAGGGGCAACTCTGCCACGCAATTGACCCGGAGAGGGCAGAAGAAATTGCGCAACGAAGCGGGCCCTGTACGATGTGTGGGGAGTTTTGCGCCATTAAAATCATGAAAGATTATCATTCATAACGCCCGGGTTTGCTATGCACCCCTTTCCATGTTCCCATGCAACGGACCGATGCAGCGGGAACTGCACCACACACCAGGGAGGAACTTGATACCCAAGGTTCTTATCAGGCAACTCATCAGTAATTACGGCAGCCACACTGCATAAATCCATAATCTTTCCAAAGGTGGCATCGCTGACTTCATGATGATCGAATTGTTGCCGGGCCACCCAGTGCGGGAAAAACAGCGGTAGTGCGGCAGATCCTGCGATCAGTGGCCGGCTCCCGGAACGTTGCCTACCTGAAAATCGATGTTGTCAGGGCATTTGAAGATGAGGAGCTGAGGGCAGAGTTTTCCATCCCTGCAAAATGTGTCTATTCCGGGGACCTCTGTCCGGATCACATGGGGATCATGATCCTCGCAGACTCCCTTGTCTGGGCAGAGCAGGAAAAGGCGGATATACTGATCATCGAACGTGCGGGACTGTGCCTCCGCTGTACCCCCTATACTACCCAGTCACTGGGTATTGTCGTATTATCCTCTGTCAGCGGGACCAATGCACCGCTCAAAATGGCCTGATGATTGCGCTTGCCAACATTGCGGTCGTGACAAAGACCGACCTTGTCTCGCAGGCTGAAAAAGAAGTCTTCCGGGAGAAGATCCGCACGGTTTCACCCAACGATTGATATTGTTGAGACCGATGCGATCCAGGGTACTGGTATGCGCTACCTGATGCAGGCGGTTACATCCACTCCGGAAATCAACGATGCAAAGACAATAAAGCTCCGGGGAATATCCCCGCTGGGCGTCTGTACGATCTGTGCAGGAAAACAGGAGATTGGATGGCAGAACCATTGCGGCGTCGTTCGGAAACTAAACAGTACAGAAGCCATCTTCCGGGGGGATTGAACCATGGTGTTTACTCCCCCGGACCGCAACTGCGGAGCTTGCGGTGTTTTTTTGTGCGATGAATTTTTACAACGGGTAAAAGAGGGCAAAAAGCAGGAGACGGACTGCATTTTTTATAGTAATCACGAATCGCGCTGTGAACCGGATACCTTCATACACTCCCTCACCGATATCAGGGGAACCGCGTACGATTTTGTCATCGCCCCGTTTCACGGTGAAAAATCCGCACGTACAATGATCCTGCCCTTCCGGCCGGATCTTGTCGGGCGCTGGAATATCGTGCAGGGTGATCTGGTATCGGGCCGACCGATGGGCCAGGGATGCCCGGTCCCGCATTTCCTCGAAGTAATCCGGGCGAATCCTGTAACCGGTCTCCTGACCTGTCATGCGGTCGGTCCTCTTGTCGCACGGGACAGACCATGCCACCCGCTTGAAGCCTATCACGTGATCAGGTTTGAAGGCAGGGCTGTAGAGATTATCAACGAACCCGCCATAGGGCACCGCATGAGTTTCCTCCCCTCCTTTTGCATGCTCCAGCTTGCCCATACGGGTGTGGTGAACCAGGTGATCCAGTCCGGTAACGACACGAATATCCGCGTGGAGGATATCAGGATAGTATGAAGACCACCGGTGGGATCAATGCAAAGATCCGAAACGGTACTGTGCTCGTCATGACTGCTGCAGAGCTCAAGCAGCACATCCGCAATGGGGATACGATAACCCCCGATGATGTTGATGTCGTAACGACCGGAACGTTTGGCGTGATGTCTGGTACCTATGCCGTGCTCAGCATCCCGGTTGCGAAAAAAAAGGCGTTTTTTAAAGCCGAACGGGTATGGCTCAATGGTGTCCCTGCGGTACCCGGCCCATGCCCGAACGAGAACCTTGGGCTCGTCGACCTGATCGTGTACGGGACAGCCCATGCGAACGCTTCGTATGGCGGGGGGCACCTGTTGCGGGACCTTGTCCAGGGAAATCCCGTTGACGTTGTCGTTAAAGCAGAACAAAAGACGTTCAACGCCTCGGTTACGCTTGAAGACCTGGAATTTGCACGCCTTATCACCACCCGGAGTGCTTTTAAAAATTATTCTGCGCTGGTAAACCCCCGATCCCGCCCGTTAAACTCGACGATCTTTTCCGTTACACCGATGCAGGGGCGTTTTACGGAGGCAAGTGTCAGCGGGTGCGGGGAGATCAATCCCCTGGAAAATGATCCCGCTATGCGGGTTATCGGGCCGGGAACACATATACTCGTCAATGGTGGCGAAGGATATGTGATGGGGACAGGTACCCGCAGTTCCGCCGGGCGCCCGAACCTCTCCTTTTTTGCCGACCTCAAAGGGATGGACCCTGATATGATGGGTGGTTTTATCACGTCCGCGGGGCCTGAATGTCTCGTGTCCTGCGCAGTACCGATCCCGGTCCTTGACAACGAGTCCCTTTCGGCCCTTTCGGTCCTTCATGAACAGGTCCCGCTGCCGGTTGCTGATGTTGCGGACCGGACTCCGCTGGCTGTAACAACCTATGGTGAAGTCTGGAACGGGACCGATCCGGTCATCAGGTTTGATCCATCGCTCTGTACCTCCTGTGAATCATGTGCTGCGGCGGCCCGGTGTCCAACAGGAGCAATAACTACCGGCCCGATTAACTATCACTACTGTGTCCATTGCGGGACCTGTACATTCACCTGCCCGGCCCATGCGTATCATGGCCGGCTTGGGTCACTGCCGATAAATCCCTCGCAGAAGGTCCCGGTCGTCCTTCGGCAGTCCAGCCTTACCCATGCAAAACGGCTGTGTGAACGGTTGAAGCATCAGATTATGAAGGGTGAATTTTTCCTGACCGGCCCTTTTGGGGAATGATTTCTATGGGAGATTACCAGATCCAGTGTACTGCGTGTGGGCGATTATACCCGGATACCGGCTCGAATGAATGCCCGGACCGGCATGCCGCTCTCCAACGCACGGTCTATTCAGCACAGCGTCTGCCTTGTGCCGACCTAACGGGAATGATGAGGTTTTATGACTGGCTGCCTGTGCATAACAGACCGGTCGTGACTGCAGGGCCGGTCACGTACAAAAGCGAGGTGTTTGCCCGGGAACTCGGGCTTTCCCACTTGTACGTTACGTTCAACGGGTTCTGGCCGGAGAAGGCAGCGGCCATCAAAACATGCTCATTCAAAGAATTAGAGGCAGTCCCGACCCTTGCCCGGGCAGCGGAAAAGAAGAGCGGGATCCTTGTCGTAGCCTCGGCAGGAAATACCGGCCGGGCATTTGCGCAGGTTGCGGCAGGTATGAATACGCCTGTCGTTGTTGTTGTCCCAAAAAAATCCCTGCCCCGCATCTGGACAACCGTTCCTGCCGACACGGTACTCCTGATCACGGTCGAAGGGGACTACTCAGATGCCATCAGTATGAGTAATTACATTGCGGACCTCCCCCATCTCACGGCGGAAGGCGGGGCGAAAAATTGTGCCCGGCGGGATGGGATGGGGACCGTGATGCTGGATGGGGCAACAACTATCGGCCGGATTCCGGATTATTACGTGCAGGCTGTCGGTAGTGGGACCGGTGCGATTGCCGCATGGGAAGCAAGCCAGCGACTGGTCCGTGACGGACGGTTCGGCCATCACCTGCCCCGCATGGTCTTGTCGCAGAACCACCCGTTTATACCGATGGCAAACGCGTGGAACGCGGGAAGAAGAGAAATTGATCCAATGACTGATATGGCGGATGCAACGCAGGCAATTTCCGAGGTCTATGCCGATGTCCTGACCAACCGCAACCCACCCTATGGCATTACGGGAGGATTATTTGATTGCCTCACCGAAACCGGCGGGGAGATAGCTGCCGTACGTAATGATGAAGCACGACGGGCACAGACGTAATGATGAAGCACGACGGGCACAGGGCCACTTTGAAGAATGTGAGGGTATCGACCTTGACCCCGCCGCAGGGGTGACCGTTGGGTCCCTCATATCAGCAGTTCAGCAGGGACGGATTGATCCCAAAAAGAATGTGTTACTGAATATTACCGGCGGGGGCTATAAGCGGGTGCAGGAAATGTTCGATTGTATTCAGGTGCCTGTCGGCCTTGCAACCAACAATACGACCAACAAGGACGAGATTGCCAGATTCGTCAGTGACTGGGTGAACGCACATGCATGAGGATACACTCATTCAGCACCTGGGCGACCAGGGGATCAATCTTGCCGTCTCGCTCCCGTGTGACAAGGCAAAAATGCTCTGTAGTCTTCTTCCCGAATCGTTTGAAACAATAGAACTCCTCCGCGAGGAAGACGGTGTGGGAGTCTGTGCAGGGGCATACCTTTCCGGACGAAAACCAGTCATGGTCATCCAGAGCTCAGGCCTTGGCAACATGCTCAATGCACTCCTCTCGCTTTCGCGGACCTATGAACTGCCGCTCCCGATAATCGCCAGCTGGCGGGGAGTCTACAAAGAGACCATCCCTGCGCAGGTACCGTTCAATACAGCCCTCCCCGGTATTCTTAAGGCCGCTGACATCCCGTTTGCCATTGTCGATCACCCGGACGAGTTTGACCGGGTATCAGAAATAATCGGGACGGCATACCGTTCACACACCCCGGCCGTAGCACTCGTCTCACCACGTTGCTGGGAGGGACCATCGGTATGCGAACGGGATGAAGAAACAAAAGACCGGGCGCGGGAGATCAGGATTGTCCATGAACGAGCAGTTCCATCCCCGACAATGACCCGGCTGGACGCAATCCGCGCGATTGTCCCGCACCTGAACGATGCTCTCGCAGTCTCAAATATTGGCATTCCGGGTAAGGAACTATACTGGACCGGGGACCGTAAGGAAAATTTCTACATGCTTGGCAGTTACACGCAGGCCACCCCCATCGGGTTTGGGATTGCACTCTCCTCGCACCGCAAAACGATTGTCATCGACGGGGATGGAAGCCTGCTCGGCACGGCCATACTCCCGGTGATAGCGGGAAAAAAGCCTCGGAACCTCACTATTATCTGCCTGGACAACGGGGTATTCGGCAGCACCGGCAACCAGATGACACCTGCCTGCCAGCAGGTTGACCTGGAACTTTATGCCCGTGCATGCGGTTTTGAGCAGACGGCAAAGGTTACCTCTGCAGAAGAGATTGGCGGGGCAATTGCATCCCTTCAACAAGGCCCCTCATTCCTTCATGTGGTGATACGCCCGGGCAACTCTGATGTCCCCAATATCCCATTCACACCGCAGGAGATTCGTGACCGGTTCATGAGCACGGTCCGGACCGGTGCAATTCAAGGCTGACGCATTCATGAGAGTTAATGCGGAATTGTGGTTTATTACCCGTTATATCAAGGTGTATGGGTTCCCAGGAAGGATTTTTTGCAACGGTGAGAGATGCCCGATCACTTCTTGAAATCTGTTGCGAAACGAAGAGGATTATTATCGGAAGATGATATGCTCCTTTCCCGGTATTAAGCAGCAAGCCCAATACTAGCCGGGCATAGGAAGAGAGCCTGTATGAATACCAAGAGTTCCGGAGCCGTTGCACCAGCTTTGAGGTTTTTTGCCAGGGGGCGCACTGCATTAGGTCCCGGGCCTGGGCTTTTCGGTGGGAGGGCCTGAAGATTTGACCTCCGCTTTCCGTGTTGCACCCGACCATCAGGGCCACTGCCAGGGAAGGGGGCCGGATACCTGGTAACAAAATTCTTCGGGGGTCAATCGTACCACAAAAACCGGCCAATGAGAGTTGAGTACGTTGTAGCCAGAGATACCTGGTGCAACAAATAAAAATCCTCATCTTCATTCGCATCCAATATCGCCTTTCATGTACAGGGATGGTGAGAAACGTATCCTCCTGTTGGTCGCCTCCCTTGCCTCCTTCCTCGTCCCCTACACCGTCTCATCCCTGAATGTTGCGCTTCCCGCCATCAGCGCGTCATTTGATATCGATGCCGTGATGCTGGGGTGGGTCACGTCGGCATACCTGCTCACGGCCGCGATCTGTATCGTCCCGTTCGGAAAGCTTGCCGACATGTACGGGCGGAAACGTTTTTTTATCCTTGGAAACGTCCTTTTTGCGATTGGATCGCTCCTTGCTGCCATCGCGTGGTCGGGCCCCGTCATCATCACGGCCCGGGTCATCCAGGCTCTCGGGGGCGCGATGGTATTCTCAACGTCGATAGCCATTGTCAGTTTGGTCTTCCCGCCAGGGGAACGTGGGCGGGCGATCGGGATCATCACGGCAACGGTGTATGCCGGGCTCTCACTGGGGCCGTTCATCGGAGGTGTCCTTACCTACAACATCGGATGGCCCGCCATCTTCCTGGTAAATATTCCGCTCGCAATCCTCGTGATCGTCCTCACCGTGCTGTATATCCCGGGGGAATGGACAGAAACAACAGAGCGACACTTCGATCTGACGGGTGTCGCCCTGTACAGCCTGACGCTGTTTGGCTGCATCTACGGCCTCACCCTGCTGCCGTCCCGTCCAGGGATCTTCTGGATACTACTCGGCCTCGTGGCCCTTGGCCTGTTTATCTGGTGGGAACAGCGCGTAGCGGCACCACTAATTGAGATTGCCTTGTTCCGGAAGAGACCTGCCTTTCTCTATTCAAATATCGCCGCCCTGATCAACTATGCGATGGTCTTTGCCGTCGGGTTCCTCCTCAGCCTGTACCTGCAGTACAACCGTTCCATCGATCCCCAGACCACGGGCCTGATCCTCATTGCACAGCCGGTTGTCCAGATGATTGTCTCCCCGTTTGCAGGTCATTTATCAGACAGAATAGAGCCCCGGGTCCTTGCCACAGCCGGCATGGCCACCACCACAGCCGGCCTCGGCATCCTGATGTTCCTCTCCCCGGGAACACCACTTCTGGTCATTATCGGGGGGCAGGTTATTCTCGGCCTTGGGTATGGCCTGTTCTCATCGCCGAACACCAACGCCATCATGAGTTCCGTGGAGGTGCGATACCTGGGTCTTGCTTCCAGCATGGTCTCTACAATGAGGGCCATCGGCCAGATGCTCAGCCTTGCTATCGCAATGCTCGTATTTTCTGCGGTCATTGGATCGGTCCCTATCACTCCTGGGGTATATCCCGGGCTGCAGCAGAGTGTCAATATCGCGTTTATGATCTTTTTCGCCCTCGGCCTGGTCGGGATTGTCGCATCGTATGCCCGGGGAACGGACAGATTAGCCAGCTGATCCCGGTGGCCGGGTCCCGCTTCCTGCGGGGGGGGGAGAATCGTCCGGCGGTACGTCCACGACAATGCCAAACCGTGCCTGATAGTAGTGGGCCTTTGGCGTGGAACATTGGGGGAAGACGGGTGAGAAAAACCAGAAACCACCTGCAGGAAACGCCCGGGCCTGATGTGCAGACAGTTTACCCGTTTATTTTTTGCAAACCACGTGGCTAAAAACTGTGGCCGGGACGGGTCACGAATCCAGTTGCGATATCAGTCACCTGGGCCCATCGTTTGCAATTCCTGATTCCCGAACCCCTAAAAACGTGTCATCTCATTCAGTTTTTAAGATCAATTCGGGTCAGGCCCGGATAAAAAAAATCCCGCCTTATTCCAGCCTCGTTATCGCAAAAATAAGGGGGGTCCACGCATTGCACCGCACGTTATCACCACCCTTCCTGCGAGGGGCCGGATTTTGAGTCCTTAAGGGCTTTATTCTGCCCGGTTTCTCAAAAAAACCAACGTTCAGCCTTATTTTCTAACACCCCTGGAAATCCCTTGTTTTGCCGGTAACAGAGCCCATAATGGGGTTGGTTGACTCTACCCTGCCGGGTAACAGACACGTTGGCATAACCTTAACCATGAGCATCAGCCAGCATGGGAATTCTGACCACGGGATCATCCGGAAGGACCCGGTATGCAGCACCCGGGACAAAAAAAGACGCTATGTGTTAAAGCCATTACGAAAATCCGGGGGACATCCCCACCAGCATGTATTGAAAACGACGAACATATTGGTTTCGGCGATTCCCTCACATTACCAGGCGATATCATCCGGCGGGGCAGCACCGTTTCTGATCTCTTCAAACTGCAGTATCGGGTTGAATTTTTTTAGTATCGGGATCCTGGACGCATACCGCATGGCCATCCAGCCTGAGGGTGCCCGTGACCGTTTCTGTGATTCGCCGTGGTTGAAAATCACGAACTGAGACAGGCCAGAATAAGCGGGATCTTCAGTTCGTTTCCCCAGGCTCATTTTCGGGCGGCCGCCTTAAAAAACGTGTAGCAGAAGACGCCGTCAGGCTCAGCGGTGCGGTAGAGTGCCGCAATTCCACGGTCCCACGCATCACTGCTCATCAACCCCTGTTGAACTACTTCCGGGCCCACCCCTTCAACCATCGCCGTGAACGTCAGTTTCGTAAATCCTTCTACGAAAACCGGGTGAGAGTCGTCCACGTATACCATCCGCGGGGAGACATGGACCTCATGGTATCCGGCGCCACGGAGCAGTGGAAAGAGTTCCCTCCCGATTAAGGCATTACCACCCATCTGCCGCTGGAGTCGTATGAGGCATTGCACCGCCTGTCGGGCGTCCTCATCCTCCGGATGAAAGAAGGCAGAGCCGTGGTCCCCTTCAATCACCGTAATACTCCCCCCTTCTTTAAGCAGCGGGCGGAGCTGTTCAAGCGCACGGCCGGGTCCTGCAAGGTGCTCCAGTACGAAACAGAGAAAGATATGGTCAAAACTTCCCGGTGCAAACGGGAGCCGGAAGATATCCCCCTGTCGGAATGCAACGTTTGTAATCCCTTCATGCCTGACCTTTTCCTCTGCCCGTTGCAGCGAATCATCCGATATATCCACGGACGTAATCAGTGCTCCGGGGCTGTTTTTAGCAAGGATTACCGTCTGGGCCCCGATACCACAACCAGCTTCCAGGACCCGCGAACCGGCGGGATAACGCGTATCATGATGGAGGAGGGAGGTCAGTGTCTCTGCCTGGTCGGTGAGCCGCTCCGACTCGCGGGGTGAGTAGCCGTGGACATAGTAGTTGTCTTGCATCGTATCGGGGTCTCCCGGGACATATATTGTACAATTATGATACGCAATGAACAAATAAGTACTATGTTGTGGCCCCCCTGGTCGGGATATCAATGGACAGGGGTCTCAAAAAAGGACATCGGGGTAAAAAAAACCTTCACGGTTATTCAAATGGCTTCAGTTCTGGATCGTTTTTTTGGAATATGGGAACCGGATGATACATAGATAGCAATGGACCATCATACCGGATGGCTGATCAGACCTCGGTGATGCCGTATTTTGTATCATCGGTTGGCAATTATGTGGTCAGGCCATAGCCTTCCTTTGCACGTTGATGATGAGTACCCGCAATGAGAGCATACGAGGTCAGGTTTATTTACGAATCCCGGGTCAGGGAGCAGCAGGCATAGCTAAAAGACATGGCTCGCAGGGGACAAGACGCCGAAACAAGTCTAGATTTATTCGTTATTGTACAATACTATACAACAATGTATTTATATTCACAATAGTAATAGAAGAGGCATGAACAGTTTGACATCTCTACAGGAGATACT
Organism: Methanomicrobiales archaeon; assembly: GCA_026394715.1. Lineage (GTDB taxonomy): Archaea > Halobacteriota > Methanomicrobia > Methanomicrobiales > Methanospirillaceae > CAIKOD01. The sequence goes on from JAPKXR010000187.1 coordinate 39,505, forward strand.
ACCCAGGCAGGACCCGGTAAATCCCGGATACTGCCACGCGAAGGTGATGCCAGTGGAATGGTGATCCCCGGTGGAATACATGGTATCAGCCTGACAAAGACTGATTTTTGCAGGCTTGCAGACGAATCCACAAAACCTGTTGTTATTCCGCTGAGTATTACAATTCCCCAGACCGGGATATCTCCCGTTGACCTCTATAACGGACTGACCAGCGCCACTCCGAAAAATGGCTGCCAGGGTCCCGACAGTGGCCGGGGATTTCTTCTTGAATCAATGGACCGGGACATCCGGGCTGAATCATATTCATTCCTTGGGATTTCCCCGGTCCTTCAGATCTCAATCGGCGCTACCGCCAGCACCGCCAATATCACCGGTGACCCCGGACTCGTCTCCCTGGTCAAAAATGTCTCCGGAACGAATGCGATGGAAACAATGAAGGAGATAGTCGGGGTATTTACGTACCTGCCATCCCCGGTCCCGCGTTTTTCTGGTGGATTTGCCGGGTATTTCTCATACGACCTTGTATACTCGCTCATTCCGGGAGTTGGTACCAGCAGGCACCCGCCAGGCACCGGATCCCCTGTTGCCGAGTTCATGCTCTGTACCGAGTGTATCGTCTTTGATCATCACAACAGCACCCTGTCATTTGTCAGCAGTGCCGTCATTACCGAAGGACTGGAGCCCGGGAAGGAATATGAACATCACCGTTCTGTCCTGGAGTCACGGTTGGAATTTCTCCGGCGATGTTCAGAAACCAAACCCGTTGTCCCGTCCGCAATTTCAGCGAAAGGTATACCTTCCTCGGGTGATAACCCGGCGGGCGACGAAATTCCAGGGATACAGAGTCCTGGTAACGATGACCCGGCAGTAAAAACCGCGAAAACGGTGGCAGGAAACCTGACCCCTTCCCAGTACGGGACTTCGCCCGTTTCAGGCCCGAAAAGGAATGAATTCATCCGCTCGGTGAAAAAGATCAAGAAATATATCAGGGAAGGAGAGATCGTCCAGGCGGTAATTTCAAGGAATGAAGTGTTCCCTTTTACCGGTGAACCGTTTACCCTCTACCGGGCACTCCGGGAAGTAAACCCAAGCCCATACATGTATTTCCTGGATTTTCCAGGCCATGCGGTTGTCGGTGCCAGTCCTGAGATGCTCGTCCGGGTGGACGGGAAAAATCTTACGACGGTTCCCATCGCCGGTACCCGTAAACGAGGGCGTACTCCAAAAGATGATGAGGAACTGGCCCTGGATCTCCTCCGTGACGAGAAAGAACGAGCAGAACATGTCATGCTGGTAGACCTTGCAAGGAATGATGTGGGGAGCATCTGCA
>JAPKXR010000082.1 GCA_026394715.1 Methanomicrobiales archaeon
ATCGGAGGAGCTCCTGTCCTGGGGGGAATTCGGTGGAGAGCCTTCCGGTGCATGGATCTTTCCCGGGCAGTCGTATTGCCCGGACGGGCCCTATGCGGCGGCATTGTTCTGTGAAATTGCCAGTGAATGGAACGTTGCGGAAGCTCTTGATGCGATGCCTCATTACCCTGTTCTCCGGGAATCTGTTAACAGGCCTGACTCACGCGAGGTCCTTCTTGCGATCGGTGCCGATAACCCGACTGACGGGGTACGGTTGTCCTCCGAAGATGGCTGGTGCCTGGTCCGTGCCAGCGGCACTGAACCTAAAATCAGGTTTACTGCGGAAGGTACGACGCTGCAGAAAGCGAAAGAGATGATGGACCGTGGCCAGGAACTTGTTCGGAAAGGGAAAACTGCTTAACCCTCCAGGATAACGGTATATCTATGCAATGCGTGGTCCTTGCTGCCGGAGAAGGAAAGAGGATGCGGCCCCTCACCGCATCAAGGCCGAAGGTGATGCTCCCCATCGGGAACCGGCCGATGGTTGAGCACCTTGTTATCGCAGCAAGGGATGCCGGGATCAACGAGTTTATTTTCGTCGTCGGGTACGGGGAGCGGGAGATCCGACACCATTTCTCTGACGGTTCATCCCTCGGTGTCGCCATCAGGTATGTCACCCAGAGGACACAGATGGGGACCGCAGATGCTCTCAACGCTGCACGGGGACTAATAAAAGGCAGATTCCTGTTGCTGAACGGTGACATGGTCTTAACAACAGACGACCTTCGAACGATTGCCAATGGGACGGCCCCCTGTGTAGGGATCTTTCATTCAGATCATCCAGAGGATTATGGCGTGGTCATTGAAGAGGGAGGAATGATCATTGCCCTCGAAGAGAAATCCGGGAATCCGAAAAGTGATATGATCAATGCCGGGGTGTACCTTTTCGACCCGGATATATTCGGACTCGTAGATGAGGTGCAGGTCTCTTCGCGGGGTGAATTGGAACTGACCGATGCCCTTGGCATGTTGATCGCCAAAAAACAACTCCATGCCTATTTCCTGCAGTACTGGATGGACGTCGGGTACCCATGGGACCTTCTTTCCGCAAATGCATCATTGCTCGATGAGATGGGTCCTGCCTGCGAAGGAGAAATTGAAGCAGGTGTCACGGTCCACGGCACGTTGACGCTTGGCGAAGGGAGTGTGATCAAGTCCGGGACCTATATCGAAGGCCCCTGCTCGATCGGAAAGAACTGCAGGATTGGTCCCCACGCATATATCCGGGGTTCGACCTCGATCGGTGATGACTGCCATATCGGGCATTCCAGCGAGATAAAAAATTCGATCATCATGGCAGAAACGAAAATTCCCCACTTCAACTACATTGGGGATAGCATCATTGGGAGCCGGTGTAATTTCGGGGCCGGGACCAAGGTGGCGAACCTCCGCCATGACCGCGCCACCGTCAAAGTGCGGGGAAAGGACACTTGTCTGAAAAAATTTGGTGTCGTAGTTGGTGACGGGGTACAGTTCGGGATTAATTGTTCGCTGAATGTCGGGACTATTGTAGGGGCAAATACAAAAATCGCACCCCATTCATTCCTTGAAGGATATATCGGCGAAGAATCAACGGTGAAATAGGAGTCGTCACATGCAGGCAGTTATTCTTGCAGCAGGGGAAGGGACGCGGGTCCGGCCTCTCACAAAAAGCAGGCCGAAAGGACTGATACCCGTTGCGAACCGCCCGATAATAGAATATTCAATCCGGGCGCTGCACAAGATCGGGATCAGGGAGATTATCGTCGTTGTGGGGTACCGGAGAGAGCAGGTGACCCGGTTCCTGAATGAACTGGACCCGGACATTAAGATAGTTGTCCAGGAAAAACAACTTGGGACTGCACATGCATTGAAATGCGCCGGACCCCTGGTAACAGGGAACTTTCTCCTCCTCCCGGGTGACAATTATATTGACCCGGTCTCTGTAGCAACGATCGCAAAGATGGAAAATGCGATGCTCGTCAAAGACCACCCAAGTCCCTCGAATTTCGGGGTGGTCCTGATCCGTAACGGTTTCGTGACGGCCATTGTTGAAAAGCCGGAGCACTCTCCCTCATTTACGGTCAGTACCGGGATCTTTTCACTGACCCCTGATGTCTTTCGCTATATCAGGAGTAATGACCTGACTGAAACGATCAGTTGCATGATTGCGGACGGAGTGAAGATACAGGCAGTCAGTGCAGAAGACTGGCAGGATGCGCTGCACCCGTGGGACCTGATCCGCATGAATGAGCGGCTCCTTTGCGGAATCGTCCCGGAAAAAAACGGGGCCATTCATAAGTCTGCACTTCTCCAGGGGTCAGTCTGTATCGGGAAAGGGGTGACCATCGGTCCCTATACGGTGATTACGGGACCCGTCGTGATTGGCAGGGATTCTCTGATCGGAGCCCACTGCTGTATCATGCCAAACACAAGTATTGGAGCAAGGGGGAAGATCGAACCCTTTTGCTATATCGGTAACGCTCTTCTGATGGACGATGTAACGCTGGGTTCCCACTCCCGCGTGACTGATAGCGTGATCGGTGAAGGGACAAGACTGGCAGACCATACCGGGATCGGGTCCCGGAATAGTGTTATCGATGTTGATGGATGCCTGGTAAAAGCCGCTTTTGGTGCGATTATTGGCGACCAGGTGAGTGCTGCAGCCTTTAGCACGATCAGGGGTAGCATCATCGGTAACGGGGTTACGATAGGACATGAACAACGGGACCTGTCGGGGGTCACTATTCCTGATAACACCCTGGTGATATAACGTGTGTGGCATTGTCGGGTATACCGGTTACCGGCCTGCCGCCTGTATCGTGGTGGAAGGGTTAAAAAAACTCGAATACCGGGGGTACGACTCGTTCGGGGTCGCAACAAAAAGGAATGGGCTGCCAATCGACTGCTATAAACGGCAGGGCAGGATCTCGGAGGCGGAAAAAGCGGCCTCGATGCTAAAGGGTACAATGGGGATCGGGCATACACGCTGGGCTACCCATGGTGTCCCGAATGACGTCAATGCGCACCCCCATTCTGACTGCCGGAGACGGATCGCGGTGGTCCATAACGGGATTATTGAGAATTACGCCGGACTAAAAAGAGGGCTGATTGCAAGGGGGCATTGTTTCTCTTCTGAAACAGATACTGAAGTAATCGCCCACCTCCTTGAGGAAGAGTTCAACGGTGACCTGGTCCAGGCGGTACAGGCAGTGCTCCCCAAACTATCCGGTTCGTATGCCCTCCTTGTGATGGCCGAAGGGGATGACCGTATCATCGCTGCCCGTGAGAGCAGCCCGCTTGTCATCGGGGTTGGCGATGGCGAGATGTTTGCCGCGTCTGATATGACCCCGCTCCTTGACCATACTGAGCGGGTGATATTTCTCGAAGACGGGGATATTGCGATAATTACCCCTGGTAACGTCCGGATTTTATCGGGTGGGGTTGAAGTTTCCCGAAACGTCGAACTGATTGACTGGACTTGCGGGGACGCCAAAAAAGGCGGGTTCAAGCATTTCATGCTGAAGGAAATCTTCGAGCAACCCCTGGTGTTTTCAGACACCATTCGATCTGTCGGTGTCCTCCCGGAAGGTCTCGCGCGCTGCAACGGTACCATGGTAGTTGCCTGCGGGACTTCCTACCATGCCGGGATGGTATTCAAGTACCTGCTTGAAGAGGCTTGTTCCGTCCCCGTCCGGCTGGAACTTGGGTCGGAGTTTAAATATTTCACTCCGCCGGTGACGGAGCTGGTGATCGGGATCACCCAGTCGGGGGAGACAGCCGATACGCTTGCCGCCCTGAAAAAGGCGAAGGCACATAACTGCCCGACCCTCGCGATTACGAACGTACTTGGGAGTACGGTAACCCGAGTTGCTGATGAAACGTTGTACATGCGCGCCGGTCCTGAGATCAGCGTGGCCGCGACCAAATCTTTTATTGCAGAGCTGGCAGTCCTGATGCAGTGTGTCAACCACCTTTCCGGTGGAAAATTTTCCGAAGAGATTTTCCGGGCAAACCGGGCGATTGAAGAGGTCCTGCTCCTTGATTTGAGTGCTGCTGTCCAGGCCTGCAACATCGCGAAACATATATTCTTCGTCGGGCGGGGCCCGTTCTACGCGGTGGCGCTCGAAGGCGCGCTGAAGATGAAGGAGATCTCCTATATCCATGCGGAAGGGTATGCCGCAGGAGAGATCAAGCACGGGCCGTTTGCACTGCTATCGCCAGAGACACCGGTGGTCGCGATATGCATGCCCGGTGCGACCTACGGGGTTATGGTCTCAAATATCAAGGAGATGAAGGCGAGAGGGACGCCGGTAGTAGTGGTTGGCGCAGCTGGTGATGATGAACTTGCAGATATTTCTGATGTCTACATCGGGCTCCCCAACGGTGGCCTGATGGAGGAGCTCCTTATGGTGACGGTGGTACTGCAGCTCCTTGCATACCGGACTGCAGACTCACTCGGGAGAGATATTGATAAGCCGCGGAACCTTGCGAAGAGTGTGACGGTGGAGTAATAGTTGGTTGCCGTCGAAAAAAACATTCCCGGTACGATCGAATTTAATTTTTTGGGTTACACCAGGATTACATGGAAATTGGGGGAATTCACCACATTACCCCTTATTATTATAGCAATCTAAACCAATATTTTCCTACGCATGCATTATATTGTCACGGGAGGGGCGGGTTTCATCGGGTCTCATATTACCCGGACCCTGGTTGAACGGGGCCATGAAGTCACGGTTATTGATAACTTCTCCTCCGGAAAGCGTGAGAATACCCGGGGCCTGCTGTCGATGGGCCAGGTAACCCTGGTAGAAGGGAGCATTACTGACCTCGACCTTCTGAAGGGGAATTTTGAAGGGGTGGACGGTGTATTCCACGAGGCTGCAATAATCTCTGTCCCCTGGTCTGTCGAACACCCGCAAGAGTCGGCCGCAGTCAATGTGATGGGTACCCTGAATGTCCTTGTTGCAGCGCGTGATTGTGGGGTAAAGAAGGTGGTCGTTGCATCGAGTTCAGCCGTATATGGCGATAATCCGGAACTGCCAAAACGTGAAGATATGCTGCCCGAACCGATGTCTCCCTATGCATTGTCAAAAATGACCGGGGAATACCTGGGGGCCGTCTTCTCCAGGTCGTATGGCCTGGCCTTCGTGGCCCTCCGATATTTCAATGTATATGGTCCCGGGCAGGACCCTGCCTCGGCCTATGCAGCCGTGATCCCCAAATTTATCACAAGGATATTGAATGGCCAGGTACCCCTGGTTTATGGCGACGGTTCTCAAACCAGGGATTTCATTTATGTCGCGGATGTGGTGAAGGCCAACCTCTGTGCGATGGAGAAATCCGTGGAAGGAATTTTCAATGTTGCGAGTGGAGAGCGGACCAGCGTGAATGAACTTGCGAGGTTGGTCCCGGAACTGATGGATGTGACCGTCCGGCCCACGTATGAGCAACCGAGAAAAGGTGATATCCTTCATTCCTATGCGGATATTTCAAGAATGAAACATGAATTGTTTATGCCTGATATTTCATTGCGAACGGGTTTGAAAGAGACGGTTGCGTGGTACAGAAATAACCCGGGTTAAGTTGAGAATTTTCGGGATCAACAACTAGTCAGGTGGACTATCGTTGAATACCTGGATCCTAAACCTGTATATATAATGAAACCCAGGAAAAAACAACCTGAAATACACGAACTCTTAGCAATTATCTGGCCAAAGGTTACCTCAAGCCTGATGCATACATGGATGTTCTGGTGGTACCGCTGTACTGGACCTTGCATGTCACTGAAAAGCCGGGACGCCATTTATAATGAGGCAATGGCCTTATTTATCAGAATACCCTGCAGATCGCCATCAAATAGTGAGATAACCAAAACCATGAGTACCTACACCTATAACCATTAAACGGAAGCCAAATTGAGGTTATTCACTCGAAATCCAGCGCTGTATAGGGGTTATTTTAAAGTAAGCCCGGAATGTAGGTTATTTAATAAATAACAAATTATCCGTGCCCAACTGCGACAAATAAAGGCCTGTAAGAAAAACCGGGGGAATGGATATCGAATACGATGATATATCCCCTTATTTTGCTGATAAAGGGCTTGAATATTGCCGCAATTTTTTACTTTGGCTTGTTGTAATTCAAAATTTGTGGTAAAAAAGCGGGCCCCACATCCTATTTTAGTTTCATCTCATTTTCCGGGTAGAAAACCATCAGACTGTTTTTCATGGGCGTAAATGACCCCTCTCCATGAACCCCTCCTGAAAAATGGTCGTTTGTATTGGGAGCATCAGCGTTGTCAGAATAGATCGTGCTGATCACGAGAGAATGCGTATTTTCCGGCCGCGAAATTTCCAGGATGAGGTGTAAGAACACACGGGCGACAATTTTCCCGCCCGTGTATCCAGGGACGCGAATGAAGGCCCCCTCATATGGAGGTTTGATATGTTCCAAACCTCATATATGTATAAATTATCCGGGGATATCCGATGAAGAAGGCATTAATTACAGGCATAACAGGGCAGGATGGTTCATACCTTGCAGAGTTGCTCCTTTCAAAAGGGTACGAGGTGCACGGACTGGTCAGGAGGTCCTCATCATTTAACACAGGGAGGATCGATCACATCCTTCTCGACCCACATGACCCGGAAGCAAAAATCTTCCTGCATTATGGGGATCTCTCTGATTCAGAACAACTGTCTTCAATAATGTACAATATCCGTCCCAATGAGATCTATCACCTTGGTGCCCAGAGCCATGTAAGAGTCAGTTTTGACACGCCGGAATATACCGGCACGGTAACCGGCCTTGGGACGACCAGGATCCTCGAAGCGGCACGACGGAGTAAGAACCCGGTAAAATTTTACCAGGCTTCGAGCAGTGAACTGTATGGCTCTTCGTGTCCCCCACAAAATGAAGAGACCAATTTCCAGCCCCGGAGCCCGTATGCCTGCGCCAAGCTGTACGCCTACTGGATGACGAAGAATTACCGTGACGGGTACCAGATGTGCGCCTCCAACGGGATCCTGTTTAACCATGAATCCCCGCGCAGGGGAGAGACATTTGTGACCAGGAAGATCACCCGGAGTATCGCACGGATCCTCGCGAAAAAGGACAAGTACCTGTACCTTGGGAACCTTGAGGCGAAGCGTGACTGGGGGTTCGCTCCTGAATACGTGGAATGCATGTGGCTGATGATGCAGCAGGAAGTTTCAGATGACTATGTTGTCGGGACCGGGGAGGCCCATTCAGTTAAGGATTTTGTCGATGCAGCCTTTGAGTACGCCGGGCTCGATGTCGGGACGTATGTAAAAATTGATCCAAAATATTTCCGGCCGACTGAAGTAGACGTATTAATTGCTGATGCCAGGAAGGCACACTCGAAACTTGGCTGGAAACCGGCAATCAGGTTCCAGGACCTGGTGAAAATTATGGTCGATTCGGATGTCCGGGCACTCGGGCTTGAACCCCCGGGTGAAGGAGACGAGATCCTTGCAAAGAAGTTCCCCGGGAAATGGTGGAAGAAGGATTGATCTTAAATTTTAACAAAGAATGTTTGATATTATACCACAACAATATATTTTGAAGGAATTTTAAACCATTTCTATAACGGGGCCTCGCATATGACATTCTGGGACAATAAAGAAATTTTACTGACTGGCGGAGCGGGATTTCTCGGGTCCGGTATTGTAGAACAACTGCTGCAGAAAGGGGTGAGCCGGGAACAGATTTCTATCCCACGCAGTCATGAGACTGATCTCCGGGTTTGGGAAAATTGCGTGGATGCGGTGAAGGGCAAGGATGTGGTGGTCCACCTTGCTGCACGGGTAGGTGGAATAGGCTTTAACCAGAAGTATCCGGCGCTCCTCTTTTATGACAATGCGATCATGGGCATCCAGCTGATTGAGGCGGCCCGGCGCGAAGGGGTGGAAAAATGTGTGGTCCTCGGTACCGTGTGTGCCTACCCGAAATTCACGCCAGTCCCATTCCAGGAGAAAGACCTCTGGTATGGTTATCCTGAAGAGACGAACGCACCGTATGGCCTTGCGAAGAAGATGCTCCTCGTCCAGTCCCAGGCATATCGCCAGCAGTATGGGTTTAATTCGATTTATCTCCTCCCGGTCAACCTCTATGGTCCGCGTGACAACTTTGACCCTGAAAGTTCCCATGTTATTCCCGCACTGATAAAAAAATTCGCTGAAGCGGTGGAAGACAACCACCGCACTGTTGAAATATGGGGGACAGGTGCTGCATCCCGGGAATTTCTGTATGTGGATGACTGTGCCCGGGCCATTGTCCTTGCGGCTGAACGCTACAATAAACCCGACCCCGTTAATATCGGTGCAGGCAGGGAGATCAGTATTAAAGAACTTGTTACGCTCATTGGCAACCTCACAGGATTTGAGGGAAAAATTCATTGGGATAGTAGTAAACCTGACGGTCAGCCCCGCCGGTGTCTTGATGTAAGCCGTGCAAAGCAGGAATTTGGCTTCGAGGCCCGGACTACATTTGAAGAGGGGCTGAAAGCAACAATTGACTGGTATAAGAATAATAAATCACAGGTGGATACCCGTGGAAACGACCACTGCTGAAACAGCGGGTCCGGGTCCACATGACCTTTCGGTCCCGACAATTGTTATCCGCCCTCCCCGGAGATGGGTGCCGGTAGATTTTAACGAGTTATGGGAGTACCGTGAGCTCCTCTATTTCTTTACCTGGCGGGATGTAAAACTCCGGTACAAACAGACCGGCCTTGGGATTGCATGGGCGATCATTCAACCGTTATTCCTGATGGTTGTATTCTCGCTCTTCTTCGGAGGGTTGGCAAAAATACCTTCAGACGGGATTCCTTACCCCTTATTCTCGCTTGCAGCGTTGCTTCCCTGGACCTTGTTTGCAGAAGGGATGACGAGGTCAACGATAAGCATGGTAAGTAATGCCGGTATCATGACCAAGGTATATTTCCCCCGCCTGATTATGCCCGTGGCAAGCATCATGTCACCACTTGTTGACTTTTGTGTGGCATTTGGAATTCTCATCCTCATGATGGCGTATTATGGCTTTGTGCCGACGATCAACATAATTTTCCTTCCCCTGCTGGTTATCTTTGCCATGATGACGTCACTTGCCGTGGGTCTCTGGCTGTCAGCGCTGAATGTCAAGTACCGTGATTTCCAGTATACGGTCCCGTTCCTGATCCAGATCTGGCTCTTCGCGTCTCCTGTTGTATACCCGGCAAGCATGGTCCCCGAGCAATTCCGGTTTTTATACGCACTCAATCCTATGTCTGGCGTCATTGAAGGGTTCCGGTGGGCGTTGCTTGGGACTAATCCACCAAGTACGATGATTTTTATTTCACTGGTGGTGGTTATTGTCCTCCTGGTCAGTGGCGTGTTTTATTTCCGGCGGATGGAGCAGTATTTTGCGGATATTGTATAATTTTTTGTCGTGTAAGGATATCGGCCGGGTACGACAAGAAATCCACGCAATCCATTCGGGGTGTTCCTATTCCGATGTGCGATGCTGGTAACTGGTAAGGCCCAGCAAATCGTGATCCGTAAACGATAAAGCTCGACGTTTATTGCTCCTTTGGTGAAATATAATGGAATTGACGCCAGAAGAGCAGGAACGAAAACAAGTTATCCAACGATACTTGGAATGGTGGGGGTGGAATCAATTCTGTCCTCCTATTCGATCAGTCCCTACTGATAAACCGGTATCAACATTTTATCATACCATTTTTGTTAATCAGAAACGATCCTCTATGTTAATAACTCCGGCCCCGTCCGAGGCGGG
>JAPKXR010000282.1 GCA_026394715.1 Methanomicrobiales archaeon
CGCGGTACTCCCCCGGCGGTCCGGCCGGAGTTTGTGGGGCCGGGCGTGATGCCTGCCTTTGTGGAGCCGGTGCCGGGAACGAAATAATTCTTTTTACACCGTATCCGGATTCAAGTGCGGCCTCGATATTTTAATGGAAAACAGGTTCCTTGCCTGTGCACATAACGGGACGTGCATCGGATGCCTGGTACGCGTTTAACCGGAATCGTTTTTTTAGGAATCATCCAAACAATTCCACGATAAGGCGTTCGAGATGAATCTCCTGATGTTCTGCAACATCTTTCGAGGATTCCATGCAATGTTCCCACGCGAAGAGGTTTATGGCGGGGGATTGTGAGGTTATGTGTTTTCCCCCGGATGACTGCGGATAATCGCTGATGGCTGCCGGTCTGGTGATCAATACGATATCCATACCGGTTAAGAAGATGGGCAAGGGAATCGCCATCGACATTCCTGGGCAGTTTCATACAGCCATCAATTCTTCTTTTACCTGGTGCAGTCTGATCAAATGGGGCCGATCTTCAGTTTTGAAATGGCAGGACACCGCATCATGAATCATTCCTTTTAATTCTTCAAAGGTATCCGCTTCTGTGAAGATAGAGTAATTTAATGCTCGCGCCTCGTAACCACCTTCCGGTGATTCTTCGACAATAAAAATAATTTCTGTGTCCCTGGATTTAGTCATTGATGATTCACATCTTTTATGCATATACGATGGTCATGTTCATCAACTTTTCAGTGGACCGGGGGGTCTTACGTTCATCGGGGCTTTGGCACGAGACGCGGGGGCTGGGGTCGGAGTTTCACTTAGCAGGAGGTGTAAGGAGGGTTGTACCGGGAAAGCGGGGATATTAAAATTGAGTATCCGTGTTTAATATCTCACTCACATTACTTCTTCCACCCGAAAGATATATCAGATATTTTATTATTCATACGAGTACAATAACGAAACATTAAGAAATCAGATTAATTCTGGATTCTTTGGAATAATCTGAACTGATAACCGGTTATTCCTGTTAATCGACAACTTTGCGAAAAAATTTCAAACGCATAAGTACGAAAAATCATAATCCCCCGAATTAATTTCTGAAACCAAGGGGAGTACGAATTGGCAAAAAACGATGCTGTCGAAGAAGTAATCCCATCTGCCAAGCGGCTGATAAATTCATTAAGGTCTCTTGGATATGAGTTCCCGACAGCAGTGGCTGAACTTGTTGATAATTCGATTGAGGCAGATGCCACAGAGGTCTCTATCAAAGTTGAATTTGATGGCGAGAACTCTTGGGTGACGATTGCTGATAACGGCAGGGGAATGTCTGCTGAAAAATTAAAAGAAGCAATGCGTTTTGGATCAGCCGGCATATACAATGAGAGAAGTCTGGGTAAATTTGGTCTTGGTCTGAAAACCGCATCATTCAGTCAGTGTAGACACTGGCTGGTTGCGACAAAATCTGATTCCCCGGATAATGAAATCATATCCTTCAAATGGGACCTTGATCATGTAAACCTGACCGATCGTTGGGAAATCCTGCCGATGATGAAAAACAGCCTTGCTGCAGTAATCAGGGATTTTCTTCAGAACAAAACCGGCACTGTAGTTTTATGGCAGCGGCTTGATCGAATTCTGGAATATGAGAATCCCAATACTGAACGAGCCCGGAAAAAACTGGTTAATATGTGCAGGGATCTTGAAGAGCACATTGCAATGGTTTTTCACCGGTTCCTTATGGGAGAAGTGCCTGGGAAAAAACTACGAATTTTTCTTAACGATAATGAAATCCTGCCATGTGATCCCTATACGCGAAATGAGAAGGCAATCAAAGAGCTTGACGCAATAAGAATCCCCTTGGAGCATGAGGGCATTCATGGCGAAGTTGTAATTGAGCCGTATATTTTACCACCCAGTAAGGCATTCTCCACCCCCCAAGCTCATTTAAAAGCAGCCGGTCCGAAAAAGTGGAACCAGCAGCAGGGATTCTATATTTACCGGAATGATCGCATGATTCAGAGTGGCGGATGGTGTAGAATCCGGACATATGACGAACATACAAAACTCGCCCGGTTTGCCTTAAATTTCTCATCAAAAATCGATGGAGCATTCAAGATCGATGTCTCGAAAATGTATGTATCGCTTCCTCCACAACTCAGAAAAGAGATTGAAGATAAAACTCAGCCCCTCGTGGTACGAGCAAGGGAAATTTATGACAACGACGAAAAGACTGCTTCCGTCATACCTCCTCTGAGTTCATATTCACAGCAATCGGATCACCAGCAAAAACCGGATTTTTCCGGTTCGGGTTCGGATGTCCTCTCAAGATCCGGACATATCCCTCAGGTAATTGACTCACAAGTACCTTCGGGTAGTCCTGTCAGCGCTGTACCTGCTGAGAAATCACAACGTCCTTATGTTATCCAGGAAGAGAAAATTTCCCATGCAGAAAAAACCTGGACAATTGATGAAATTTTTGAGAGACTAAAGAAAACTGCAAAACCATCAGAACTTTCCGTTATAGAACGTGTTTTTGTCCGGCTTCGTGAAGAGTTGGAAAAATCTGATTCGGGATGAAAAAACATGAACTTTGAAGAAGCTCTCGGAATTGTCCGACGACTCATTGATGTCAAGATATCCAAGGAAGATGCAATTAAAAATCCGGCAATTCCCGTTGAATTCCGCAGCCGCATTCTGGAAGAACTCAATAAAGAAAGTACAATCATTCTTGAACCAACCCGGGTTATTGATACCGGAGTATCTTATGAAGACTGGCTGAAATCAATCGATCGCTCGGAATGGTACTACTGGACAACCCTTCGTCAGTTCTGGCTCGACCAGAATGGATGGTCTCAGAAAGTCGTTCAGTCAGTTGACGATGCTACGGATAAAATTCTTGAACAACTTCCTCATCCGTCTACGGAGTCATTTGATATTCGTGGACTCGTTCTTGGGTACGTACAGAGCGGAAAAACCGCAAACTATACGGCTCTAATCGCAAAAGCAGCCGATGCCGGCTACCGGCTGATAATCGTTCTTTCAGGAATTGATAACGGACTTCGTCTTCAGACACAAAATCGTCTGAAACGTGAACTCGTAGGATATCCCGGGCTGGGTCACGATGCTGTGCCATTACCTCCGATCGGTCGGCAGTGGTTTGAATTTACACGGGACGAACTAAAGGGGGACTTCCGTGCCGGTTATGCAAACCAAGCTGCATTACAGGGACCACAGCCGATGCTTCTTGTAGTAAAAAAGAACGGGGCTGTACTTAAGCGGCTGCTCAAGTGGCTGACCGACGCACCTGAAAATTACACACGATCAATTCCGGTTCTTGTAATTGATGACGAAGCTGATCAGGCGAGTATTGACACGAGCGGAACGCATCAGATAGCTGAAGAGATTGAAGACAGTGAGATCGAAGATCCATCGGTAATCAATAGCAGAATTCGTAAGATTCTCCAGAAATTTAAAAAAACCGTTTATGTTGCTTACACCGCTACACCGTTTGCAAATATTCTGATACCTCACGATACTTTTCATCCGGATTATTCGAGCGATCTCTATCCGAAGGATTTCATAGTCGATCTCCCAAAACCAAACGGGTATTATGGTGCGGAGGAGCTTTTCGGAATTGCCGATCATGATGGCACCGGACATCACTGCGGTCTCGACATTCTAAGGAAAGTATCTGACGAAGACCTAACACTAATCACTGATGGCGGAATTCCCGCGTCACTCGAAAATGCTCTCAGGGATTTTGTTCTGGCAGGTGCCGCGAGAGCATCACGCGGACAGGGGAATCAACCTGCAACAATGCTGGTCCATACCAGTCATCTTATCGGAGAGCAGAGACGACTTGCCGATAATTTACGACAGACGTTCAAAGAACTGCGGGATGACTGGCGATATCAAAGACAAAAAGGGCTTCAGGATGTATTGAAGTTACACTGGGAGCAGGATTTCAGAAAAGTAACACGGGATCGCTATCCCGATCTGGATGTACCTTTCGAAACGATCGAACCTTTCATTGGTCCATTTCTTGAATCCATTGATGTAAAGACAATCAATAGTAATACCGGGGATGTACTGGATTACCGGAAAGATTCCAGCCTAAAAGCTATTGCTGTAGGAGGCAACAAACTCTCACGAGGACTGACGATCGGCGGGCTGCTTGTCAGTTACTTCGTCCGGAGTACGAACATGTATGATACCCTTTTACAGATGGGGAGATGGTTTGGTTTCCGGCAGGGTTACGAAGATTTAACCAGAATTTACACGACCCCGGATCTGATGAACGATTTCAGTGATCTCGCATTTATCGAACGGGAGATCCGGCAGGATATCCAGATCTACGAAGACGAAGGTCTTACTCCGATGGATGTCGGCATGAGAATCCGTTCGCATCCGATGATGATAGTGACGAGTGCCCTTAAATCCCGGTTTGCACGAACCGAAACCATATCCCAGAGTTATTCGGAAAAAAGTACTGAAACCGTTAAATTCCCCTTGAGCCAGCTGGAGATTCTCAAGAAACAGGAAGATGCAAATCTCATAACATTGAAGAAATTTTTTTCAGATATTGGCGTTCCGAACTGGGACGACAAGAAAGGGCCGGTCTGGTCCACTGTGAGCGCCGGGAAAATTTTGGAATTCATGAAAAAATATCAGATTCTTGGGAATCCCGGAGAATTTTCACCCTCACTTATCACCGCATACATCGAGAAACAACTGGGACTGGGCGAATTAAAAACCTGGACAGTTGCTATCCGGGGCAGAGGAAATCCGGGGGAAAAACTCGGAAGTGCGAAATGGGATATTCCCGGTGGAACGATCTGGCAGATTAGTCGTACACGGATAAAAAACACTGACCGACTCGGAGTAATCAGCGATTCCCGGGATGAAGCGACCGGATTATCTGAATCTGCACGTGCGAAGATGGAGCAGGCTATAAAAACCGGTACGAAACCCCGCAAAGCAGCCAGAGCAGAGCGGTTGAGGGACGAGGGGCTTTTGCTCCTGTATCCAATCAGCAGATATTCAGGTCATGATAATGAACCCGAAGGAAACAGGACTTATCTCTTCGAGAATCCTGAAAATCCTTCAGCCTGCGATCTCCTCGGACTGGCATTTTCATTCCCGAAATCCTCACACCCGCAGCCGGTTATCGAATATGTTTCAGGTACCGTTGAAGGACGATGACCAGAATGTCAAAAATATCTCCTGAAATCTGGTCACTTTTGGAAACAAACCTACCGTCAGGAGAGAAACTGACTGCAAAACTGGTAGTTCCGGATATTTCTTCACGCGTTTTTTGTGCTCTCGATTCGGAAAAACGCCGGCACATTCTGGTACAAATCAAATCGGAAGATTCTGCATATGATGACCGGCAGAGCCGGGGGATCCAAGTTACTACCCGTGAGCTGAATATCCACGGACAGCCACCTTCACGTTACCACGATCTAATCTGTCTCGATACTGCCGGGTATTCCGGGTTCGATCTAATCGGCAGTGAAATTATTTCTGAACTCGTGAAGGGAACTAAGACCCCTTCGGAAATTAATCATTATGTCTTGGCAAAATGGCGGAGGTTCTGGGGGCAGATTCCACAGGATCTTCTCTCACGAAATGAATTGATTGGGCTTTTTGCCGAGATTCGTTTTCTTACAGAGAAGTTGATTCCCGAAGTTGGACCAGCTGAGGCAGTAAGACGATGGCGGGGACCGTTTGGTAGCAGGCATGATTTTGAATGGCAGGGGGGTTCAGTCGAAGTGAAGGCAACTACTTCATCCCGTGGACGTATTTTTCATATCAATGGAATTGATCAACTAGAGCCTCCGGAACATGGCGAATTATTCTTTTTCGGGGTTCGGCTTCGGGAAGAGGGAGGAGCTGAGCTGACCCTCCCCCGAATTATTGAAACATGTCGCAATTTGCTTTCATCTGATGACTCCCTTGACCGGTTTGAATCAACATTAATTCAGGCTGGATACTCATTACTTCATTTTGAAGAATATGAGAAAATAAGGTTCCGCCGACATTCGGCAGATCTTTTTTCAAGAATAGTATTTTTCAAAATCACTACCGAGCAACCCACAGATCCGAATAATTTCATCATTGACATTCAACAAACGGCAGTGAACAGTAGAATCAACACGTTCCAACACTTGACGA
>JAPKXR010000138.1 GCA_026394715.1 Methanomicrobiales archaeon
ACTCACGCTTCCTTCAGTCCCTGCAGGAAAACACACGCTTTCTATCCGGATGGCCGGATATTCTGACTATTCTACCATGGTTCAACTTTCACCCGGCCAGAGTGCCCTTATATCCGCAGCACTTGCACCTGTCCCGGCACCACCTGTGCCAACTGCCACCACCTCTCCCGGGCTGTTACCCGCAACAGCCGCTCCGGTCATTGCAGCGGCGCTGGTGATGATAAAACGATACCGCATCTCCGGGAAAAAATGACGTGTCCCTGACAATTTCTTGCATCACCGGTTCAATCAGTAAAACGGGAGGTTCTCTCTACAACAAGCCCGGGGGTATTGACCCCCCAGTGGCATCACCCCAATATATCCGGACTGGATGGACACCCCATACACAAGGACTGGGGAGATAACTGACCTCTCATCAGAGGCCTTCAATCCCGGTCCCTTACAGGTGAAAAGATATGAGTGTTCCAAAACAATGCAAAGCCCAAGTCATAGGAAAAAGTATCAATGCAATACGAAGCGCAAAGCAGGCAGTATATGCAGCTGCAGCCCTGCATACCATTGTGCCACTGATCCTGCTCACCGGCCTGGTGATCCCGCTTGTCGTATCTGCACACGGGTGAGAGAACGGTACTATTTTGACAGTACATCCAGCTTTATTACATTTTTTCCTTGCCCAATCGTGGTATATTTCATCATACAGGACCTATAAAGGCAACGGATTGTCACCTCTATCACAGGGAATCCGCAAAAGGGATTTTGGTGTCACCAGAACCTCTTTTAACCGTACCACCACCCGGATGAGTGGGTGTGCAGGATGACCTGGGGTCAAGAATACCCGATCTTTCAAGCGTAAAAAACAGGGGTGACTTAAAAATCGCCTGGACCATAATTGCCTTCGATCCATTACGTTCCCGGTTTTATAGCAGACCATATAAAAAACACCGCTGTGGCCAAGGTTAGCAGAAATCCTGCCATGAAACCCACCTGGTAACTCAGCGTGTAACCGATGATAAGCCCGGTAACCAGTGGACCAAGGGAGTGCCCGATATCCATAGTCGATGACAGTGCACCCATCGATGCGCCGATCTCCTTTTTTGCAGCAATCTCACCGATATAGGACCCGGTTGCAACCGTTGAGAGGGAGAGTCCGAGACCTGCAGCGATGCTTATCAGGAGGAAGACAAAAAGATCTGCGAAATACGGGATAATGGCGACTGAAACACCAATCATGAACAGGCCCGCAATAATCTGGACCCGCTTGTCCACCCGGTCCGCAACACGGCCGAACAACGGTTTTGTAGCGGCCATCAATACAACCTGGCCCGAGAAGATAAAACCGATTTCAACAGCGGAAAAACCCCGATCAAACAGGAACACAGGGAGAAACGTTTCGAACGCCCCAAATGAAAAGTATGTCGCCATTTCTACAAAAGCCGTGGCTCGAAGGACCCGATCTCCAAAAAAAGTCACAAAACTTTGGGTAAACTCTTTAAAATGCAGGAATACAATGTCAGAGTGGTCCTTTTCAGAATACAGAAGGGTAATTACGAAGGCAGGTATGGCAAAAAGGAAAGCCACAACATAAACGACCTGATAACTAATAAGCCCCGTAAACATGGCAAAATACGAAATGATTACCCCGCCAGTGAGAGGTGCCAGTGAGCGCCCAACCAGCGTGGCTGATGAATACTGTCCAAGGACTTCCCCCTTCATTCCCGGGAAACGATCGACCAGCAATGCAGCAGCAACCGGACCAAGAATCGCAGTCCCGAGCCCATGAAAAAAACGGACTGGAATAAGCATCAATGGGTCACTGATTAAGAGATACAAGAGTGGTGCAATGACAAATACTGCACCGGAAACGATAAGCAGTCTTCTTCTTCCGAATTTATCAGATAGTACCCCTACAGGAAACGAAAATAAGATTCCTGCAAACGGGGATACGGCAGAGATCATCCCGAGAGTTGCATTACCAGACCCTAATGCCTGCGCAAATAGAGGCAATACAGGACTTTTAGAGATGGTGGTGGAAAAAATTGCAAAAAAACCGAGCAGAAACAGGTAAAATAGTATCTTTCGGTCGTTTGAAAGTCGGCCCATGTTTTTTCCAGTCAGAACTAGTAAATTAATTTCCCCCAATACCGGATAAGGCAGCAGGTCACTACAAACTGTCTTATCCCAATTAATAATTCCGGGTTACAACCATCCCGGCCAGGGGAGACCAATTCCTTTCACCATTTCACGCACTTCATCCCGTATAACCCTGTCAAACCGCACAAGGAGCAGGGTATATATCATCATACCCGTTACAACCGCACCGACAATAAGAAAGACATTCGTACCGGGAATACAGTACTGGTAAACGAAAACACAGAGCGCCATTATTGCCGATGAAACAATAATCGACGCGACCGATTTTTTTTCAATTCTCACCCGTATTCGCTTTTTAAGGACCTGGTGAGCTGCCAGAGCAAAGATCCCAGTACCAAAGAGGAGGGCAAGGGCAGCCCCGGTAATACCAAACACCGGGATCAACAGGATATCAAGAATAATAGTTGATGCGGCCCCAATCGCGGTGGCCAGGAAAACACTCTTCGGCATATCCAGAGCTGAAAGACACATCGTCTCAAGCGAAAGGAAGACGGTTACGATCTCAACCATGAAGAGCAGGGAGAGAGCAGGGCCGGCCACAGCAAACGGTGCACCATATAAGTAATAGAGGAGACTGCTGCCGAGGACCCATGCCCCACATGCCGCAGGTACTGCGAGTGCCAGTGAATAGGTTATGGCACGTGCAAGTGCGTTTTCTACCGACCTGATCTCTCCTCTTTTCATCCATGATGCAATTTTTGGATACAACGCAGTTCGGAGGGCAACCATCACAAAAAGTGCAATAGTCGCCAGTTGAAATGACGTCCTGTACATCCCTATTTCTGAATTTGAAAGGAAATATCCGACAAGAATCGTGTCTGCATATCCCATCAGGGCCCCAGTAAGGCCGATAATAAACGCCCATCCTGAAAACGCAAAGAGGCCTCGGATATTCCGGCGTCCGAACGTTGCAATCTTCATCGAGAGGACCCGCATATTAATGAATAGACCCGCAAGGATACCGACAATAAAACCCGCTGCCAGCCCCCCTACGGAGTAACCGATGTATACCGCAATGACCTGCACGACAAAACGGACAACATTGTTCACGAGATCTGCAATCTGCAGGATGCCGACCTTCCCGCTCCCATATACCCCTGTTGATATGATGCCAGCTGCCGTTGATACCACGAGTGCAACAAGGAGCCAAAGAAAAAGGCCTGACTGGTTGAGATCGACAAATAGTGGCCGGACTGCAATAAGAACCGTGAGAGTTGCGGCCAGGAGTACCCCGCGAACGGCAGCATGTGCAGAAAAGTACTCGTCTTGCGATTCCCCTTCACTGATACGTTGAAGGGCAGCACCACCAACACCGCCATCCGTAAAAAGACCGATGATTCCCACATACGCGAGGAGAAGGAAAAAGCCACCAAGTGCCGCGGCACCTGCATTGTGGGCGATGTATATCGTCGCAAAAAAGCCGATTACCGTCACCCCGATCGAGGATAAGAAGGCGATCAGGCTGTGGCGCCGTACCGGTCCAATCTCCATCAGCCGACCGGAAAGACCACGTGAGGTGGACATTGGTAAGTACTATTTAGGTTGAGGGTAAAAAACCGGTGCTATGAAAAAATGGCAATCCCGTCACCTGGTTGGTAGAAGGATCCAGATTTTACCTAAAAATATTCCCGGACCGGATCGCTATCAATTCAGGGCCTTCTGGTTCTCACCGCACGGCAACACCTTTGGAACACCCAGTACTGCCGGATGGGGATGCAGATCATTTTTATTTCGTGTCGCAACCCAGCTGTTGTATGAAACTTAGTGTGGCCTTGGTCGCAGTCTTCCTTGTGATCGTGCTGTTCACTGGGTGTACCTCGCATGTACCAACCTCTCCAAACGTGACGACACAGGCGCCCGGGCCTTTGGTAAAACAGTCAACGGAAGCATCACCACCTGCAAAGATTCTTCCAGGGCAGGTCCATACATTACCAGGTATCGAAAGTCCGGTCAATACCACGCATAATGAGGTTTTTTTCCTTGAACCTGTAAAGGATTACCATGTGGGGGACCAGATAACCCTCCAGGGGACAACAATTCTCGCAGCCGGGGACCCCCTGCTTGTGGAAGTGGTCTCGTCATCCTTTGGCCCTGCACCAAAAAGCAGCCGCCAGTCGTTCACCGGGGTATCAGGTATTGCAACCGTGAATGAGGGCCCACCGGGCGGTTCCAATACGTGGACATTTTCTTTTCCGACCGATGGATTCATAAAGGATACCTACATAGTCACCGTATCAGGCATCACTATCAATGTCAGGGACAGTACTACCTTCCTACTAAAACCACAGGTAAGCAGTGGTATTAATTCATCACGGGCCCCGGGCTTTTTTACTTCCACAAAGGTGATGTAGAGAGAACACCATTTAACTACTCGTACGCGTTATGGAGCCAGTAATCGATGCTATAAACCTGGTTAAGCAGTTTGGTCCGTTCACGGCAGTTGATACAATAAATTTTTCAGTCAGGCCTGGCGAGGTGTTCGGTTTCCTCGGGCCAAACGGGGCCGGAAAAACCACAACGATGAAAATGATCCAGTGTGCATCACCCAGGACCTCTGGCACCCTGTCCGTTTTCGGCATGGACCCGGGTACACACAGCAGTGAGATCAAGGCAATGATCGGTGTTGTCCCGCAGGAAACAAACCTCGATACCGAATTTTCCACCATTGAAAACCTCATTGTCTACTCGCGCTATTTCGGGATCTCAAAAGAAGTCGCAGAAGAGAGAGCAGAGAAACTCCTTGATTTTGTGCAGCTTACCGAAAAAAGGGATGTTATTATCGAAAAGCTCTCGGGCGGAATGAAGCGGCGCCTTATTCTCGCAAGGGCACTTGTGAACCAGCCAAAGCTCCTCATCCTCGATGAGCCTACGATCGGGCTTGACCCACAGGCAAGACACCTGATCTGGGAGAAACTGAAACTTCTGCGGTCATTGGGAAATACCATTGTCCTCACCACCCATTACCTGGAGGAAGCTGAACGACTGTGTGACCGGCTTGTAATCATGAATAAAGGTACCATTCTTGTCCAAGGATCACCTGCAGAACTCGTCCTGGACCATGTGGGAAGCGGGATTGTAGAAGCGGAACATTCACCTGGGGTTGAGGCATGTCTTTTGGACATGGACATCCCATACGAGGTGGTGGGGGACATCGTCCAGGTCGTTACTGACAACCCACGGACCGTTGCGCAGGAACTCCTCTCAAAATGTGATGCAAAGCGAGTCCTTACAAGAGCGGCAACACTCGAGGATGTCTTTCTCAAGCTGACCGGGAGGGGGCTCAGGGAATGATCAGGGATTTATTCGCAATCCCCCGCCTCACCGGGAAGGCGTGGACCGTCTGGCAGCGTAACCTTGATGTGTTCCTGAAAACCTGGCGGGTCAACCTTGTACCGCCCTTTATTGAACCCTTCCTGTACCTTATCGCTCTTGGGTTCGGACTTGGTGGATTTGTAGGTTATATCGGGGATGTGCCATACATTGATTTTATTGCCCCGGCAATTGTTGCCGTATCAATTATGAATTCTGCTTTTTTTGAGTGCACCTATGGTTCCTATGTCAGGATGTATTACGGAAAAACCTTTGATGCCATCATTGCGACGCCGGTATCCATCGAAGAGGTAATTGCCGGGGAACTGCTCTGGGGTGCGACACGGAGCATGATATATACAGGCCTCATGCTCCCGGTACTTATCCTGTTCGGGGTGGTGGATTTACCCTCATCTCTGCTTCTCATCCCCTTTGCATTCCTTGGAGGGCTCCTCTTCGCCTGCATCGCAATGTGTTTTACTGCGGCTACACCGAGCATCGATGCCCTGAATTACCCCTCATTCCTGTTCATTACACCGATGTTGCTCTTTTCGGGGACGTTCTTCCCGATAACGGTCCTTCCGCCGGCCCTTCAGGCATTCGCCTACGTGGTCCTCCCCCTCACGAACGTGGTTAGTATCTGCCGGGGTATCACACTGACCCTGTTTTCTCCCTTCATGATTCTTAACCTGGCATGGATTGCAATTGTTACCACGGTCCTCTTTTTCCTCTCGGTAAACCTGATGAAACGCAGACTGATCGTGTAAAAGGGGTGGGAAGGTACGGCTAATCCGGGTATAGACCAGATCGAAAAACCCATGGGAACGCCCCGGTACATTCGGGACCCGGAACCTGCAGGCGATCCGCAATTATGTTGTTTTAGGGCCTGGATAATCCACGGGCACTCATGAAACCCTCCGGACCCCGGGTAACAAGATATCCCATACGGTAAAATCAATGAACAATATTCCGGAGAACCATCCGTGTATACCATCCAGGAGATGCTGCTTGTCGCATTTGCGATCGGGCTTACCGGGGCGTTGACCCCGGGGCCTACGCTGGTCGCGACCATCGGGGCCTCATTTGAACATGGGTGGTATGCAGGACCGCCAATCATCGCGGGACACTGCCTCGTTGAATTTGTCGTTTTTATCCTGATCATTTTAGGTCTTATCACAGTAGCAGGCCATTACTCGTGGCTGATCGCGGCATTCGGAGGTGTGACCCTTGTAATTTTTGGGATCATGACAATCCTAGGAAGCCGAACCTTAAGCCTTTCCAGTAATCTGACGGAAGGTGTCCGCATGGCGAAGCCCGGATGGGGCCCGTTTGAAACAATGGAATCAGGCAGGTGTTCCTATCCGGGGTGCTTGCCAGTATCGCAAACCCTTTCTTCTGGGCCTGTGGTTATCCATTGGAAGTGCAATGTTATGGCCGGACTTGAGGGGGGCCTCATACTCGGTGCGGCGTTCCTTGTCGGACACTGGGTCGCCAACATTACCTGGTATACCATTGTATCAGCCACTATCCACCGGGGAAGGACGCTGCTTTCAGACAACTGTTACCGTGCAATAAATGTATTGTGCGGTGGGTTCCAGCTCTTATTTGGTATATGGTTCTTTTCCGTTGCGATCTCTAAGTAAGACGAAGGAAACATGGGGGAAAATACTCACGTGGCCGTGGCCTCCGGCTTTCAGTACCGGCCATTGTAACAACAAGTCCCTGATGAACGGGTGAAACAACCAATTTTTATGTCAGGACCGGAATAAATAAGTAAACAGGCACAGCACCTTAGCCTTGCGGATCTTCATTATTCATTTCCCGCCATTGACCCGGTTATTCACAATGAACAAAACATTAACGATATTATGGGAGCACACACCTGACTTGTCTGAAATCCCATTGATCACATCAGATACCAATAAGACCTTCTGTGAGCTCCTGAAAGGTCTTCGGCCTGCATTGGAACAAGAGGGTATAGTACTACGGTTCATATCCAGATCGGTAGCAGGTGGAGCGAATGCACTAAGCCAGGTAACCCTTAACGGGAGATCACTTGGGGACCTCCTCGTTGAAGTTGCAGAAGAGCAACGACGATGTGAAGGGAGGAGGTGCGAAATGGCAACCCCTATTACATTTCCCATGCTACCACACGGAAATATCCCCTATCAACGGGTTCCTGATCTTATAGTACGAAAAGTGCTTCTCCGGGCATTGGACATCACCTGATTCCAAAAACATCGGGTGTGTAAGGTAGCGGGGCAATTGAAAGTCATTGCCGAGATTAACTGGAATATCGGGCCATTTATATAGGCAATACAATAACAGGGATCAACACCTGAACCCAGGTAAAAAAAAGACCAGGGCAGAACATTTTTTTATCCCATCGTGGGTCTGAGTATGAAGTAACACAACAGGGCGTTTGTGAACCGATTTCCCCGGAAACCAGTGGGGCTCCCGGGTAACCACACAACCCCGGGTACAAAATCAGGGAACCGTAACCCAGTGTTCAGCGAACAGTGGTTATTTTCCATTCCGACAGCAGACCCTGCTATCATGCAAAACCGGGCCCATGAGTCCCGGATTCTTGCGGTTGACGGGTCACGATGCTGAACCCTTCGGTTTAAGTAGTTCCAGAATAAAATTCCCATATGAAACCTCTTACCTTGTTCCTCCTCCTTGTGTTCATCGTAGTAATATTCTCAAGTGGCTGTCTTTCAGATACACCCCAAAAAAAGTTAGCTGCACCACCGGTGACCACAACAAACCCGCCGATCCCTATAACCTTACCCCCTTCTGCGAGCATCCCAGGTACCCCGGTACAATCACCCACCCTTACACCTGCAGTAACGGTCACCTCCGAAGAGGTACTCGTGTCTGAAACAGAGAACGATGCTCCAAATCTCAGGATCCTCAAATACCATGAAGAACGGCCGGAAGTAGGCAAACTTACTATTACGGGGATTGCAAAAAACGATGGAAAAACAATTGTCCCTCATGTGGAAGTCCAGATAAAATTTTATGACGCAAATAAGAATGTAATCATCAGTTCAAAAGATACAACAGATAATTTCGATCCAGGTGAGACATGGGGATTTACTATCGCATATCCGGGGCCGGATTCCAGAAAAGTGAAGTCCTACCAGGTCATTATCACCCAGGTGTAATAGAAGAGAAAAACGATTTACCAGGGACACGTGAGGGCAGACGGAGAGTAATTACATTTTTTTTAGGACGGGGATAAATCATCACAAAATTGCCTCAATGAATACCCTTGTCCCGGGTAGCAGGTTCATATCCCTGCAATTGAAATCCTTCTCGTTCTCCGAAGGCAGCCGGGATCTTAACCTGAACTCGGGTTCAATTAGGGAACATGGAGTAGTCTAGTTTTTTTGCAAGGTCACGAACCTTTTTTGGGATCTCAGTAATCACTCGTTCTTCCTGTATTCGGTATGCATACACCTTACTGAACTTGGTGAGAATGTCATGCGGGGAAAAGTGAGTTAATATTCCAGCAGACTTGAGGCGGTTCAGCATCTTACAATAAATATACAAACTGATGAACGAAACAAACATATGCCCGAAGACAGCTTCGGAATCACGAAGATACACTGTATCAGCCATCAGTTCGTTCTTGAACGTATCAAAAAACTTTTCCACCATATCCCGGGACTTGTAGAGTTCATACACATCTTGCTCCGGCATGTCCACGGTTGTGAGAAATAGAATGCGCCCAATTTTCTTCAGACCGTCATTAAGTTCAGACCTGGTGATCTGCCCCTTCTCAAATCTTGAATAGAGCGTTTTCTTTCCATCCAGCGCAAGATCCTCATCCTCAAAGAGATAAAGCATGAAGTTATCAACCGCATGCTTACCAGAATGAATTAATCGTTTGTGATATTGGAAGTGCCCGGTAAGATGAATCCGGTTTTTATAGTAAATGCTATCTCGTTTTAGCGGGATGACAAACTGTATTAATCGTTCTGCCATTGCTGCAAAATTTTCATCAGAAATGAATCCCCGGTCAAGCAGCAGAATCTTGTCACGAAGATCGATCTCCTTGAGGGCAAGGTCCAATGTGCTGACATCCGCGATGCTACCAGGTAGCGACCGTATCATAACCGGCAGACCTGAATCACGTCCGCAGAAAAGAGCAATATGATAATGGGGGAGATATACGCCGTCTGAAACGTATGCTTTTTCAGCCAGAACAAGTGAAGATGAATCGGATAGGATAAAACTGAGGTCGTAAATTAGTTGTTTACTCAGGGTATTCAAATAGGTGAAGATTTGTTGTTGGGCAGATCTGTCAGCACCGATCTCTCGTAAAACGGCTGAAAGATTTTTAGGGTCGCAATTCGGATGAACATCGAGAACATTTTCCAGCTTTCCCCAAACATCTGCAATGCGTTTGAGTGGGACATACCCGGACACTCGAGCTGATGCCAGTGCGACAATTTCATCGTATGATTCTGGAAACGCCGATTTTAGGACTGGAAATAGTGTGTCGAGCTCTTCTGCGATAACAGCTGCGTTACCATATTCATGGATAGTTCTGATTTTCGGCTGCTCGCCAGGTCGACGGTCCTCCTTTTTTATCAGACCATATTTTTGATCAAGTCTGCCAAGATATATTGAGACCTTTTTAGGACCTTTCGTCTCCTTGTCGTATCGGCTGGTCGAGTGATAGACATAGGGTTTGTTCTGGATGCATTTTATCTCCAAACATTTCACTCCGGCCTTCCGCTGCTCTGCCAACCAATCTGCTACCCAG
>JAPKXR010000200.1 GCA_026394715.1 Methanomicrobiales archaeon
GCTGCATACTTCCGGAACCCCGGTTCAGGGTCATCCTCCATGGCACGTACAAGGGGAACAACGGCAGTTTCACCGGCAATCGCCAGTGCACTTGCGGCGTACCAGCGGAAGTCAGGGTCGTTATTCTCGTGCATCAAGCGGATAAGCGGGTATACTGATTGTTCACCACTCGCCCCAAGGCGCCGGACAGCCTCCCGCCGGACGGTAATATCCGGGCTGCTCAGGTCACCAGTCAGCCTGTCAGTCTCGTTAGTTCCAGTCTCTTTATAGTCCATGATTTTTTCCTCCTTTTCACCCGGTGAAATGGTACTCACGGGTCATTCCAGGCACCATGGTTTCACCGGCCATCCTCTTCACGACCCCCTGACTCCCAGCGCGTTCCGTTGGCAGGTAGCGCCTGTTGCACCCAGACCACCTGCTGCGGGTAGGGTATCTCGACCCCGTTGGCTTCAAGCGTGGACTTGATTTTCAACAGCAACGATGTTTTTAGGTCATACCATTCCTTTGAGGGAGCCCATATCCGGATAATAATGTCAACCGTGCTGTCACCGAGCTTATCCACGAACACCGAAGGCTCCGGGTTCTTAAGTGCAAACGGCTCCTCCGCAATCACATCCTGGATAATCCGGATGGCCCGGGTGGCATCCTCACGGTAACCGATCCCAATCTTGTAATCAAACCTCCGGGCGACATTCGAGACAAAATTCGTAATATTCGAGGTGAATACCTTCTCATTCGGTACCCGTACATAGATCCCTTCGAATGTCCTGATGATCGTTGAGAGGACCTGGATGTGCTCAACATTGCCCGTCACATCCCCGATACTGATATTATCGCCGATCTTCACCGGTCGTTCGAGTATCAGGAAAATCCCTGATACAAGATTGGAAACGACGCTCTGGCTGGCAAACCCGATAATGACCGCAATAATACCGCCGGCAACAAGGAGACCTGACAGGTCAATCTTAAAATGGGGCGAAGCGATGAAAATCCCCATCAGGATGATCGTCCACCACACAACCGCAATCAGTACCTTGAGTTCGTATTTTTCCATCCGGTCAGAGAGCTTCCGCTTCATGAATGTGGTAACGATTTTTGCGATGATAACCGCAATAACCAGGATAACCGCAATTGCAAGGATATCATACGCCCTGAGATCTGCGAATACCGAGGCAATATCAACGGTACTGTTAGTCATCTGCATCTCTGTCACCCAACCCGAATTCCATCAGGAACCCTGTTTTTTCTGGCACAAATACTTTTTTTGTAGAATAAAACGGGATCTGGTTCACCATCTCCACAACGGATACCTTCTTTGCAGAATAGGCAGGCAATGACCACGTAAACCCTGGTTTATCAGGCGTGGAGAGGACCCTCGTTTCAGCGACAATATTTGAAAACATCTCCATTCTCGCCGACATCGCAACGTAATCTCCGTACCTGATGGTCATCCCCGCATTCACAAAGACTGCCCTTGACACCTCGATCCAGGTCCTGCCCTCGTTTACAATGGTTAAGTCAAGCACTCCTTCCCGCAGGGGATCGGTATCAGGGATATCCGGGTGGATCGCACTCTCATGCCACCGGGTCACACAACCATAATCGGGGGGGCCGTAGAGAGAATATTTTGGCTTTACAAGGGAAAAAACATCGAGAAGGTCGTAATCTCCCTTTGCCCGGATGAACACCCCGATCTCTACCGGGAACGTCAGGTACAGCTGGCGACTTGTCTCCGGTTCGACGAAGAGGGGATTGAAATGTACCTCGAGGTACCGTGTCACTTCCTTTGGGAGGTTCAGGGGTTCCACGGGGTTGATAATGAGGGACCCGTTATCAGATGCGATAGTTCGCTCCGCCGGTTCCCCCCTGCACACTCTTTTGTAGGTGAGGTAGCGGGAGGAACGTTCAACATCGACCGAGACCTCGTCCTCCCTGATGTGGCATGAGTAATCATACGTGCCGTACACAGTGAATTGAATCACTCTCGCAGGACATATAATTAATTACTCCTTGCACGTCAATCTTCAGAGGCTTCGAGCAGCCATGGAAAATAAACGATATGGCAGTCTTCACGCCTTCCCGTCATGGAACGGAAAGGTCATTGATCAATGGTCCGAGGTCCGGGTCACCGACACCAAGGAGAGCCGAGACCAGCCTTTTCCTGATGTCCGGGTCAACAGACAGCAGGAAGTCTGTGAACCCGGGACTACCAGGCCCATCGCCTGCAGGGGCATGTGTCATATAGTCCTGCAAAGCCTCGTTATCAACTTCGTTCAGCAGGTGGATAAAAAGGTCGATATTCCCATCTTCCATTGCTTTCAATGATGCCAATGCCTCGGCACGGACATTTTCATACTTGTCACCAAGAGCCTGGACCAGTGGTGCAATTGCCTGGGGGTCCCGGATCTTCCCGAGTGCGATTGCCGCCCCCCACCGGAGGTTCCCGTCACCCTCCGAAAGTGCCCTGATAAGGGGGGAAACCGCCGGCTGCCCGATCATTCCAAGTGCGACCGCCGCTCTCCCCTTAACATAATGGTCCTGGTCACAAAGGAGACCAATGAGCGGACCGATAGCACGGGCATCCCCGATCTCCCCAAGCGCAATGGCCGCCTTCCACCTGACGTCCTCATCCGGGTGATGCAGAAGGACGATCAGCGGTTCAACCGACTCTTCCCCGATTTTTGCAAGGGCTTCGGCTGATTTCCACCGGACTGCACTGTACTGGTCTTCTGATAGCATGATTATAAGGGGAGGAATTGCAGCGGGATTCCTTAAGTCACCGAGAGCTTCAACGGCCATGTACTGGACGTCAATATCCGTATGCCTAAGTGCGTTGATCAGTCCCGGGACATCGTTCTCGTTCCGGAGGTCATCCACGTTTGAATACGAGTGGAATTTATTACGGAAATCCCTTAAAACCCTTTGAATTATGTAGGTCACACCCTTTTTCCATGGCATCGGACCATTGAAACGTCTTTCACGATACCTTTTCCCCCGTTATGTATCTGGCAGGATTACAAACAAGGGGCACTACTAGAACCAGGAGTGCCAGGGTTAAAAATTCGATTCTCATGACAAGGACGAACTTTCATTCTGCCGGTACCACGGGAACCATGTGAGCTGAATTTCCCCGAAGGAAAATGAGAGGTTTGCGCACAGGTCGCTCGTGATTGTTCCCTGATCCAAAAAAGAAGTGTGGCCTTACATGGCACAATTTCACGGGTTGCTGCCAGCACCCAGGATTCGAGATACATGAATTTCGCATTCCGGTTATTACACCCCGTGTCCCGGAGTCAGGCAGGCGATGCATGGCAGGCCATAATGTAACTGGAAACAAATATATTACAGAGACCAATCTGGTAGTGAAGTGGTTATTGGAACATGGACGGAACATTGCTCGCCAATATCGGGTTGTTTGGAATATTAGTAGTAGTCTTGATCTGCCCATTCCGGTTCAGGCAGGTCGAGCAGAACCTCGAGGTTTTTCTCCTGGCCTGCGGGGTAATTGCCCTTACCATTTCCGGTTTTGCAATCATCGAAGGCTATACGTTCGGCTGGACCACGAACGTGGTGACCGAAGCCCTTACTGCACCGCTTGTAATCACAACCGTCTTCGGTGTGCCGGTGGGGATCGTCCAGATAGTCCTGATCTTCGGGCTTTTTTTGTATTTTTGTTTCAATTCAGTCCAGAAGGCAATTAAGTGGACGGTCGCCCACACCTCGATACCAGTATTTATTTTTTTAACCATCGTAGTACTCGGACTTGTCTCCAGCCTGATCTCCGCTATCCTCGCTGCACTGGTGCTTGTTGAGATGGTCTGTGCCCTTCCCATCAACAGGGGGGATAAGATCAGTGTCACGATAGTCGCCTGTTTCTCGATCGGGCTTGGTGCTGCACTCACACCACTCGGCGAGCCACTGTCAACCATTGCCACTTCAAGGCTCTCAGGGCCCCCGTATTACGCGGGGTTTGACTTCCTGTTCAACCTCCTTGGCCTCTATGTCATCCCGGGGATTATTGCCCTCGGAATCGTGGGAATGGTCATCTACCACCGGAGCGGGTTGTCTGAGGAATCACTGGCATGCGAGCTCCGGCGGGACACGCTGGCAGAGGTCGCAATCCGTGCAGCAAAGGTCTACGTCTTCATCATGGCCCTGATCTTTCTCGGCGAAGGGTTCAAACCCATAATCGTGCAGTATGTCGTGTCGATTCCCTCAACCGGATTATACTGGGTAAACATGATCTCCGCGGTACTTGACAACGCAACCCTCGCTGCTGCCGAGATAAACCCCGTCCTTTCAGAGCTCCAGATAAAAAGTGCCCTTATGGGCCTGGTAATCGCCGGAGGCATGTTAATCCCGGGAAACATACCAAATATCATTTCTGCTGGGAAAATTGGGATTACAAGTAAGGAGTGGGCAAAAATTGGCATTCCGGTGGGAATTATCACCATGATGATCTATTTCGTGATCATCTTTGTCCCGCCATTCCTTACCAGCGGGTAGATAATGGCTTTCGTTACCCCGGCCGGTAGATAACCGGCGATTCCAGATCAGAACTTTTATGCAGGGGCGGATGATTCCGGGTTGGCCCTCACCTGGACATTACCCCGCCCTTTCAGGAACACGCAACGTTGATGCACTCTTCGAGCGTGCCGATCCGCGATGCCGCACCACACATATTCGGAACATAGGTGAATGCCTTCCCGCTGTTTACCATGACCGCCAGGTAGGAGTCCATGCAGGGCGAAACGACCATGCAGGTATCGGCATACACACGTGCGCCACTCCGTTCGATTATCTCAACAAAACTACGTGAGTTCCCTGCGACGGCCTTCGAGGTGAACACGTACAGGGGTTTCTTAACATGCTTCCCCTCGAGCAGGTGAGCAATCGCGCCAAGTTCATCAGGAGAACAGTGGGGGCACCCGATTGCCACCGCATCAACAGGGATGTCCTTGTATAGATCGCTGATCTCCTTCTGCTCCACGGGAATTGTTTCAAGACCCTTTGGGTCATAGGAGAACACCCTCGAATCGGGGGTAATGCCTTCCACGTGGAAGAGGGCAACGGCCCCGCTCGCGGCCATGGCTGCACCAAGTGCCTTCAGCTGGTCACGGTCAGGACGTATTCCCCGAAAATACGGGATCCTGTTCCCCGCTTCCTTTCCGGCGATGTACCCGAGTGCCCCGTACCATGAGGCATCATGCGCTCCGGCCCCATCCACATCGATAACCAACCCGGGTTTCCTGTTGGCAACAATGTGTAACCCGTAATACGGTGTCTTCCCGATTATCGCAGCGGCCAGTGCACTCGGGCCCCCTTCACGGTTGGTCCGCGCACCTATCACCGAGTTTGAGTACGCTACCGCCGACGATTCCGACCATGAGATATGGTCACCGTACTGTGTGATCGTGAGATAATAAGGGGTACAGGTACAGTCAAGACGGATGCCAAGGCGTTCGTAGGCCGATATCACCTCCACCTGCTTTTTTGCAAATTCAGGTGAGATCCCCATCTCCCGCCACCGGTCACGGTCCATTCCAACCGGGTTTAAGATGGCGGGGACGGCCGCACGGGCATCAAGACCCCTGATCCACTGGAGCCCGTATTCACCAATTGTCTTGTAGGACGCCCCGCTCACCTGGGCACTCCTGATCGGGACCATCCGCTCCGCATCAAAGACCTTTCCAAGTGTGACCAGGATCTCCATCATCATCCTCCTGGTCTCCCCGAACTCCCCGTTCAGGACGAGTTCGTCCTCCCTGTCAAGTTCCATGAGATCACCACCCAGCCCGGATAAATTTTGCTTCCCTGCCCATTTCCATCGTGGCATCAAGACCAATCTTGACATTCGTCCCGTTTTCAAGCCTGCACGGGTCGAGCGAAGAACCCCGGACACCCGTAATGACCATGAGGTCCTTGTCTCCGCGGACCCTTGTCGCAATGGCGAACTCGACATCTTCGGGATTGAAAATATCAATATCTTCATCGACCACTACCACATGTTTTAGCGAGGTATGTGCAGCAAATGCGGCCATAATTGCATTTTTCGCGTCACCTTCGGTATTTTTCCGAATCTGGATCACCGCATGGAGATAGCCACACCCGCCACGGGTAAGACTGACATTTTTTACATCTGTTACGCCTGCCACGGCGTGGTATATTTTCGGCTCGTAGGGGGCACCCATCAGGAGCTTGTGCTCGTTGCCGCCCGGGAGGATCCCATGGTAAATTGCCCCCGGTTTTGTGGTCATCCCGGTGAACCTGATGACAGGTTCGTTCCTGATGACATCGTACGTCCCGGTAATATCGACAAAAGGCCCCTCTGCATGCCGATCACTCCCGATAAAACCTTCCAGCACGATCTCGGCATCCGGGACGAGCACACCGTTTGAGCACCGTCGTACCAGGAGCTCTCCACCGAGCAGGGTTGCAGCAAAGGCAAGCTCGTCGCCCCACGCGACACGGGAGCAGCTGGCAAAGGTGACCGCCGGGTGGACACCAATCGCCATGGCTACCGGAAGCTCGCCCCCATCCGCAAGCGCTTTTCGGAGGAGGGTATGGGTATGACGTCCCTCAACAAGACGTGCGGCGACATGGTCATTATCGAGGACGAGCATTCGGTGAATGGACGCGTTCTCAACGTCCCCATACCGGGAGAACACGATCCCTGACGTGATATAGGGACCTGCATCCTTCGGAAAATGTGTCATGATCGGGATCGAGGAGAGATCCGGCCTGCTCATCTTCAGGGCCCCATCCTCAACAACACGGCCACCGCATCCCCTGTTCGAGAGTTCTTTTACGATTTCTGACTCTTTTATCCCGAGGGCGAGGGAGAGTGCAGTTCTTGTGGCAGTCACGTTCATCACGGCCGCATGACCTGCTGCGTTATGGAAGAAAAGGAGTTTGTCTGTTTTTGCCGCCATTTTCGGCGCTTCAAACCTGATATCAACGGGTTGATCGATATCGGTGACTTCACCCGCTTCGCGCATAATTTCAATGAATTCACGCATCGTAACCACTCCACCGGGAAGAGAGGGGATGTTCGACGGATAAGTGGTCAAGAATTCGTGCGACCACCATATCCA